>JACRBM010000086.1 GCA_016219275.1 Chloroflexota bacterium | reverse complement strand
GTAACTACTCAGCCAACCCACATTTACGCCGATGAAAAAACAAATTTATCCGCGAATAACGCGAATTGCGCGAATAAGAAGAAAAAATTAGCGAAGATTCGCGTAATTCGCGGATAAAGGAACGATGGCTGAGTAGTTACGATGTTTTGAGAAAAATCATCCGCGTTCATCCGCGTCCGAATGGCTTTGTCTGGTGTGGTAAATCAACTCACGGATTTTTACGAATATCCGGCAAATAAAGATTGCATCGCGCCAGGTAAACACACTGCGCGTACAGGTACGCCGCGTCAGCGTCCAGCCGACCATAACCGAACGTGTTGTTCGGAATCGCGGTGGACGAATCGCCGCCGCATCCCAGCGTCGTCGCCAGGTGGATCGCCGATTGTTCAAGAATCATTTCGGTGTTGTCCACATCGCGCCGCAGCGACGGAAACGCCGACCACAACAACGCGACCGCGCCGGCAACGTGCGGCGACGCCATCGAAGTGCCACTCGAAAAACCAAACGAGTTGCCCGGGAAACTTGACCGTACACCGACACCCGGCGCGACCAAGTCTGGCTTGCGCCGATTGCTCCCGTCAATCGTCACCGCGCCCAGACTGCTGAACGACGCGATCGTATCCGTGGAAGTTGTCGCGCCGACCGTGATCGCCGAATCGTAAATCGCCGGCGGCTCGCGAATCGTCGAACACGACGCGCCAGAGTTGCCGGCGGATGCCGACATGAACACGCCTGCCGCGCGCAAGTTGTCCATCGCGGTGAGCAAACTATCCACGAGACAATCTTCACCGCTGGGCGGCGCACCGAGCACGCAACTGTACGAATTCCCGACCGCGTCGGGTCGCTTGTTCGGATCCGGATTGTTGCCGTTCAAATCCGTCGGCGCGAGAAAAAATTGCATGCACTCGATGTACGTGCTGGGTCGTCCGTAACCTTGCTCCATGTTGCGACACGCGATCCATTTCGCGCCCGGCGCAACGCCGATCTGATTGCCCGCGCCATCATCGCCAATGCCCGTGCCCATCGTGTGCGTGCCGTGACCGTAATCATCGCACGGCGCGGTCGAATTAAAGCCGCACGGATTCGTGCCATTGCCGTTAATGTCCGCGTGAATCGCGTCCCACCACGCATAGTTGTGATTCGCGCTCGAGCCATCCCAGCCAGAGTAATGCGTTTTGAGCGCGGGGTGATCCCACTGCACGCCGGTGTCCGCGTTCGCGTAAATCGTGCCCTGCCCCGTCACGCCACGCGCCCACACGAGCGGCGCATTGATTTTGCTAATGTTCCACTCGACCGTACTCGGTGCGCGCGTTTCGCCAACGAGCGGCGTTTCGAGTTCTACTCGAAACGCGCGGTCAGGTTCAATCGCGAGCACATCCGCGCGCGCGGCGAGCGCGTCCACAACCGCGCGATTACCTTCAACCGCGATGACGTTCGTAATCCAGTAATCGCGATGCGGCGCGCCGAGCGCGTCGAGTTGCGTGCGCACCGCCGGCTGCGTCATCTCCGCGACGGCGCGCAGTCCATCGAAGACCGCGCGACCACGCGCGCGCTGATCGGGCGCGCGCGCGGCAAGTGTGCGCGCGTTCGCCTGCGATTTGAGCACGACGAGAAAATGCGCGGTATCCCCGTTTGCCGTATCGGCGAGCACGCGCGAATCAATCTGCGCGCGTGGCGCAGAGTCCGCTAGCGCGCGCGGAGCGAGCAACACGAGAAAAACGCAGACCAAGTAGATTAGAAATTGTTTCATCAGTTTTAGCCGAGCCGCACAGTTTTAGTGTCATTGCGAGGAGCGAAGCGACAAAGCAATCTACCCCTCCCAATCCTCCCCTTGCTAAAGGGAGAGCTAGGGTGGGGTCTGCTCAAGGTATCCCATTCCAACCAGACAGGCGCGCCATGAGCCACCAAAACGCGACGCCCTTACGTTTGCAATTGAATCCGTGCGAGTGCGCGCAACTGGGCAGATTTTGACATTCGGTTGGATGTGCGGCGCACCACGTCGTGCACCAGGCACACGCGTCGCTCTCGTCGGGATAATAATTCCCGGCAGGATCGTAACTTTCAATGTCCGCAAAGTCGAAGAGAATCTTGCCGTTCGCGCGCACATAATCGCGAATCTGATTGTTGCGCGCGTGCGTGTTCGCGCGCGAGTACGCATCGCTCGCCAGGTGCCCGGTCATGTACACGAACCGGACGCCGGGATAGTCGCGCTCGAGCTGGCTCATCAAATTGAGATATGTGCTGATGTCGGTTTGGGTTGCCGAACTGACTTGACCACACCACGACCACAGCACCGTGTTGCGATTACTGCCGGAGCCATTCAAGTACGTCCGCGTGAGTGATGCCCAGGTCGTGCGATCAGGATTGCCCAAGTCGCCGGACGGTGTGTAATCCGCCAGCGACAAAATGCCGGCTTGCACCGCGCCATTCGTATTGTAGGCGAGCGTCGGACTGATCGTCCGCCAATAACCCATCCCCGAAACCAATTGACTACCGTGCGACGTGTGTCCGTACGACAAACGCAAGTTGGCTTTTGCCGCATCAAGATAATTCTGCGGAATACGATTGAGGTCGGTGGTCGTGTGGTCAATGATGATCGCGGTCGCGGAAACATTCGGCGAAACCGCGACGACCGGCAAAAAGTAAAACGAGTCGGCGCGCGGCGCAAACGCCGGACGATTGGAATTCAATCCGTCGTTTTTGCCGGCGGAGATGTACGCCGCGCCACTGGTAAGAATCACGAGCGCCAAACCCAGACTGACGAGCAAACGCGAATTAGCCATTCTTCTGCTCCTTGAGTCTGCGCTAGCACTCATCACCACGCGCAATGATTAATTGAAACGCGTCACATACGCTCCATTATCGTTCGCCACTCCAAAAATGCAATCGCCACTTTGGGCTAGCCCAGTTCCAACTCGCCCACGCGTTGAACTATCGCTTCCAATCTAGGCATTCGCTCACGAAACAACGCGAAATACTTGGACGCATCGCGCGCAAAATCGTCCACCATTCGATCACGGATCGCCACGTCAGTCTTCCACGCGTAGATTTCTGCGACAAATCCAAAATCGTCCGGCAAATTCTCCCGATAAAATGCGAGCACGTGCGGCTTTTTGTAAATGAAATCACCGGTCGCGATGAACACTCGCGTCGCTGCCGCGTCGCGCAAACAACGCACCGCCCACTTGACCCATTGAATTTGCCGGCTTTTCTTTAGCTTGAAATAGTCGAGTGAGTCCGGCTTCAGAAACCAATACACCTCCGCCGGCAACTCGTCCAGGTATCGCGCACGGTAGAATTTTTCCAGGATCGGAAAATGTTGTCCGCGCAAGCGCGCGCGCCAACACGACAACCAGTTGTGCGGATCGTGGATAATGTTGCTCTGAAACAAAAACGAGTGATTCTCCATGGGCGACTCGTCAAGTCGCTCGAATTCAAACTCAGCATAGCGCGCATCGGCGATCCCGAACTCGATATTCGCGCCCAACTCAGCGGCGATCTTTTCGGCAACGGGCTGATTGAAATCAGACCAGGTGTAATCGCGACGCGGCAAGCCATCGTGTTGTTCAACGAATCGTGTATAAAATTGCTCGCGCTCGGCAAGTTGCATTGCGCTAAACATGCCCATCACGGCTTGCCAGAAATACCTCGTGGGCGACGTGACAAACACACGCGTGTCAATGTCTGATGTGGGCACTGCTTCGCCTTTGGCAAACGATCCGATCTCGAGAATGCCAACAACCCGCGCGTGATCGCCCAACGCATTCTCAAGCAGTTGCACATACCGATGCAATTTGCCCGAGTCGCGCTCCAACTCGGAATGTTCGTAATCGAATTTCACGCTGTCCCTCGAATGACTCCCAGCACACGGCTCGCGCTCGCTTCCCAGGAAAAGCGTTGCAGATTCTCAAACCCTTTCGCGATCAATTTCCCGCGCAAGGCATTGTCATCGTCCAAGCGTTGTAGCGCGCCGGCAATCGCATCCACATCGAACGGGTCAACGAACAGCGCGGCATCGCCCGCGGCTTCGGGCAGCGACGAGGTCATCGAGCACACGACTGGCGTGCCGCACGCGTGCGCTTCGAGCACCGGCAAACCAAAGCCCTCGTGCAAACTGGGAAACGCGAGTACGCGCGCCCCGCTGACAAGCGCGGGCATGTCGGACGCCGGAACATAATCGAGAAATCGCACGCGCGACTGCAAACCCAGCCGCTCAACCAACTCGAAAATCGGCTTATGTAACCAACCGCGCTTGCCCACGATCACCAATTCGCTATCCGCTATTCGCGATTTGCCATCCGCCATTTGCAACTTGCTAAACGCTTCGATGAGACGCGCATAGTTTTTGCGCGGATGAATTGTTCCGATGGCAAGGAGATAGTCTCCGGCTATGCGTAAACGCGTGCGCGTGTCTTCGAGTTGGGTCGCGTCGCGAACTGGCTGAAAGCGTTGCGCGTCGAACGCGGGATAGATGACCGTGATTTTTTCAACGGGCACATTGCAAAATCGCACAATGTCATCGCGCGTCGCTTCCGAATCGGCAAAGACGTGCGCTGCCGCGCGTGCGTTGTAGCGCGTCGCCCAGGTGTGGTACGCGCGTTGCAAGCGTGGATGCGCGTTGGGGAAATGCAAGTGACCCAGGTCGTGGATCGTGACGATGGAACGGCGCGGGTGAACCGGCGGGAGGACGTGCGCGGGAATCCATAACACGTCCGGTGCGCGCGTGAGCATTTCGAACGACAAGCGCGCGTGCGTCCACAAGCGCGGAAACGGCATCGCGCGAATTTCGAAATTGCGCGTCGCGCCGAAAAAATCGCGCGTCACACTTTCGCGCGTGTAGAGCCGATACGCGTTCGTGCGGTCCATCGCGACGAGCGCGCGAATCAACTCGCGCGAATAAATTTCGGTGCCCGTCGGCGTTGCGCTAGTCGCGCGCGAGGCATCAATTCCAATCAACATAGTTCGTTAGTGCGATAGTGCGATAGTGCGATAGTTGTGCTAGCAGCCAACCATCGCACTATCGCACTATGAAACTATCGCACTTTTCCCTAACACCCGTTCGATTTCTTCAACGCTTATTACACCGACGCGCAGAATGCGTGGTGGATCGGTCGTCACGTCCACGACGGTCGAGGGCACGTTGCCGCGCGTCGGTCCGCCGTCGAGAATCACCGGCACGCGACCGTTGAGTTGCGCGAGGACCTCCGCCGCCGTCGCCGGATCGGATCCGCCGGACAAGTTCGCGCTTGTCGCGGCGAGCGGCGCGTTGAGCGATTCGATCAACGTGCGCGTCACGCGATGATTCGGCACGCGCACCGCGATACTCTCGCCGCCCGCGATCAAAATCTTGGGAACGCGAGACGACGCGGGGACGACGAGCGTCAACGCGCCGGGCCAAAATTTCGCGGCGAGTACGCGCGCCGCGTCCGGCACCAGGCGCGCGACGAGTTCGAGCTCGCGCGCGTGGGCAAGCAAGCACGGAATCGCCTTGTCGCGTTCGCGATTCTTGGCGATGTACAACTGCTCGATGGCGCGTTCGTTGAATCCGCTTGCGCCCACGCCGTAGACCGTGTCCGTTGGAAACGCGATGACTTTGCCCGCGCGCAAGAGACGCACTGCGTGCGCGAACGCTTCGGTATCCGTAACCGGCAGAATGGATGTTTTCATAAGTGTTAATCTGTGGTTGCTTATTCAAGTACGAATTTTTCAATCGCGATTGCCGCGCCGTCATCGTGCGCGCGCGGCGCGACATAATCGGCAATCGCTTGCAAACTGGGAATCGCGTTGCCCATCGCGACGCCGATACCCGCCCACTCGATCATCGAACGGTCGTTATCTTGGTCGCCCATCGCCAACACCTCGTTGCGCGCGATCCCCCAGCGTTCGGCGAGCCACGCGAGCGCGTTGCCTTTCGAAGTAGCGCGATGCGTCACTTCGGCAAAGTGATCGTGTGATTGCACGATTTGCAACTGCTCGCCGAGTTCACGCGCCAACCGTGTGCGCAATTCACGCGTCGTCTCCGCGTCGTGCACGAATACGATTTTCTGTGGCTCGGCGTCGAGCGTCTCGGCGAGGTCGGGCGCGTGAAAAAGAAAATGACGATTGCGGTCGGCAAAACGAATCGCGCTTTCGGTCATTCGCGGCGCATAAAATCGCTCGTTGATGCACACAATCGCCGTGCCGTCGGGCGGTGTCAATGCCAACGCGGCACGCGCCAGGTCGCGCGGAATCCGTTGCTGAGTGAGAATCGTTCGCGTTTGCAAATCCCAGATCGTCGCGCCGTGATCGGTAACGAGCACGTCCGTCAGACCCAGGTCGCGCGCGAACCATTCGGCGGTCAGAAACATCCGCCCGGTCGCGATAACGACGCGCACGCCGCGCGCCAACGCGCAACGCACCGCCGCGCGCAAACGCGGCGTAAATTGTTCGGCGCGCAACGTGCCGTCGAGGTCAGAAGCGATCAAACGTATAGGCATGAAGCATTTCTGATTTTCGATTTACCATTTACCATTTACTATTTACAATCCGCCATTCGCTATTCGCCATTCGCCAGCCGTATTTCAACGACGCGATCCAATCCTTCGAGATCGCGATGCAACGTGGCGACACAACGCGGCAATGCGCGCCACACCGCTTCGAGCGCGGACTTGCCCTGCTCTTCCGAGATTTCGAGGAACGCGACTGCGTGACGCGCCGCGCGTGATTTCAACTGCACGAGCAAACGGCGGAACACCGCGAGTCCATCATCGCCGCCATCGAGCGCAACACGCGGTTCGAATGCACGCACCTCGCGTGGCAATTCGTCGAAACGCGCGCGCGGGATGTAGGGCAAATTCGCGACACAAATGTCAAACGAAGAATCGAATCGCTCGAATAAATCGCTTTCGACCAACTCGACGCGCGCGGCGAGATTCAACCGCGTCGCATTCATCCGCGCGACCTCTAACGCATCGCGCGATGTATCGAGCGCGATGACGCGCGCGTCCGGCAAGTGATGCGCCAGCGTCAACGCGAGCGCGCCCGACCCCGCGCCGACATCCACAATCGTCGGCGACGCGACGCGGCGCGCGCGTGCAAGCGCCAGTTCAACGAGCGTCTCGGTTTCGTGGCGCGGAATTAGCACACGGCGATCAACGAGAAAATCTAGACCAAAAAATTCCTGGTGACCCAGGATGTACGCGAGCGGCTCGTGTTGCGCGCGGCGTGCAACGTTCGCGGCGTACTGCGCGGCAACATCCGGCGCGATCGCATCGTCGAGCCGCGCCAACATCATCGTGCGCGAAACGCCCAGCGAATGCGCGAGAAGCAACTCGGCTTGCAAACGCGCGTCGTGATACGCTCCGCGCATCGTCGCGCCGAGTGCGCGCGTGGCGTTCACCAAAATCTCCTGCGCGGTTTCCGGTTTGGCAATCAAACGCGACTCCGCCTAACTCACTCCCGCGCTCTGCAACTTTTCCGATTGATCGTGGAGAATCAACGCGTCAATAATTTCTTCGATGTCGCCGTCGAGGATGCGCGGCAAGTTGTGCACCGTCAAGCCGATACGATGATCGGTGAGACGGTCTTGCGGAAAATTGTAGGTGCGAATCTTTTCGGAGCGTTCGCCGGAACCGACCTGGGCGCGCCGGGCTTCGGTCGTCTCGCGTTGTTGCTTTTCGATTTCCATTTCGTACAGCCGCGCGCGCAGCACGCCCATCGCGCGAATCTTGTTCTGCAGCTGCGAACGCTGATCCTGACACGCGACGACGATGCCGGTCGGCAAATGCGTGATGCGAACGGCGGTCGCAACCTTTTGCACGTTCTGTCCGCCATGTCCCGACGCGTGGAAAATATCAATCTTGATTTCGTCCGGCTTGATGTCAATTTCCACATCGTCCACTTCAGCCAGCACCGCGACCGTCGCCGTCGAAGTGTGGATGCGTCCTTGCGCCTCGGTCTGCGGCACACGTTGGACGCGATGCACGCCGCTCTCGTACTTCATCCGCGAGAATGCGCCCTTGCCCTTGATTTCAAACACGACCTCTTTGTACCCTTTCAAGCCGGTGCGATTCTCGTCAACCAGTTCCGCTTTCCAACCCTTGTCTTCCGCATAGCGCGTGTACATGCGATACAAATCCGCGGCGAACAATGCCGCTTCATCGCCTCCCGTGCCGGCGCGAACTTCGACGAACACATCCTTGTCGTCGCGCGGGTCTTTGGGCAAGAGTAAAAAGCGCAACTCGCCAAACAGACGCGCGTCGTTCGCTTCGAGCGTCGTCACTTCTTCGCGCGCCATCGCGCGCATCTCTTCGTCCGTTTCGTCGCGCGCAATCGCGCGCGTCTTTTCCAGCGCGTCGTGCGTCGTTTTATAGTCGCGAAACTTGCTGACGATTTCTTCGAGTCCGCTAATCTCGCGTGTGATTTCGCGCAAGCGCGTCGGATCCGTTGTGACCGCCGGGTCTTCCATCAGCGTGTGCAATTCTTCGTAGCGTTTTTCCATTGCCTGCAGTTTGTCTAACATCCCTCACCATTTTCGATTAGTGATTTATGATTTGCGATTGAGTCGTTGCAATACCAACGCGATTTCTTCCGAACGCAAGAACATGGTTGCGACGATATAAATAATCGCGCCGAATGTCGCGCCGACCAGCGCGATGAATATCGCGCCGCGTTCGGCGAACATGTTCGCGACCAAAAGCACGCCGAATGCCATCGCGACCGATGCCGCGACCATTCGCGCGACCGACCCCGCGATGCGGCGTGCGTCAATATCGCCGAGACGCCGCCACAAGATCGCGAACAGTATCAACGTTTCGAGAATCGTCGCGAGCGAATTCGCGAGCGCAAGTCCACCGTGCGCGAGCGGCGCGATGAACGCGAGACTCAGCGCGACGTTCAACGCCATCGCGCCGATGCCGACGAGGACGGGCGTCTTCGTATCGTGGAGCGCGTAAAACGCGCGCGTGATAATTTCCAAGCCCGAATGCGCGAACAACGCGAGCGCGTAAAACTGCAACGCAAACGCGGTCTCGGCAGTCGAATCGGCGGTGAATTGTCCGCGCTGAAACAACACCGCGATCATCGGCGCACCGAGCAGAGCCAAGCCCACCGACGCGGGAATCGTCAAGTATAGCGTCGCGCGCAACGCCGTCGAAAACGTGTCGCGAAATTCTTCGCGCGCGTGCCGCGCCGTCTGCGCCGAAAAGGTCGGGAATACGACCGTCGCGAGCGATTGACCGATGACACCAACCGGCAAGAGCATCACGCGCCACGCGTAACCCAGCGCTGCAATCCGTCCCGCCGACAACCCGGACGCGAGAATCGTGTTGACGACAAAGTTGATCTGCACCGCGGTGAGACCCAGCATTCGCGGGAGCATCAAGCGACCGACTTGGCGAACGTCTTCGGATTTCAGATTTTTGATTGCAGATTGCAGATTGAAATTCTGAAATCTGAAATCTGAAATCTGAAATCGCGTGAGCCAGGGCAGTTGCACAATCAGATGCGCGATTGCGCCGATGACGACACCAATCACAAGACCGTACACTCCCAGCATCGGCGCGAGCAACAGCGCGCCCGCGATGATCGCCAAATTGTACAACACCGGCGCGAGCGCGGGCAACGCAAAATGCTGGTACGCGTTCAGAATGCCCATCACGATACCGCTCACACCAAATACAATCGGCGTGATGAGCATCCAACGCATCAGGTCAGCGGTCAATTGCTGATCGCTCGGCGCAAAGCCGCGACCGACGGTGAGCGCAACGACTTGCGGCGCGACGAGCGCGAGCAACGCGGCGAGTGCGGTGAGCACCACGAACGCCAGCGCGATGATCGCGCGCGCGAGTCGCCACGCGCGCGCCACATCATTTTGCGCGAGCGCGGCGGCGAACGTCGGGATGAATGCCGAGCCAAGCGCTCCGCCGGCGAGCACGTTGAAAATGAAATCGGGAATCGTGAACGCGGCGAAGTACGCGTCGAGCGCGCGCGCGGTACCGAATTGATGGCTGATTACCACATCGCGCAGTAGACCCAGCACGCGGCTCGCGACAAAGAGCGCCATCACGACAAGCGCCGCGCGCGCCATCGAACGCGGGCGCGTCGCCCCAGTTGAAATCACGCGGGGCATTATAGCACGAAACATCGCGGGGTCAATTCAATCTTGCGTTTCATTCGGAACGGCGTAAAATAATCTAGCGCGGACGGCTCGTCCGCACCGGCGGGCAGGCTGCCCGCTTCCACATTTTCAATGAGGCAATCGCAACTATGAAACCACTCGTACTTGGACATCGCGGCGCGAGCGCGTACGCGCCGGAAAACACGCTTGCCGCGTTCAACCTCGCGTTTGAAATGGGCGCGGACGGTATCGAACTGGATGTGACGTTGACAAAGGACGGCGTGCCGATTGTGATTCACGACGACACGGTTGACCGCACAACAAACGGCAAAGGCGCGGCGAAAGAGCTGACGCTGGCTGAGATCAAACAACTCGACGCGAGTTACACGTTTGAAAAATATCGCGGCGCGACGCCTCGCGTGCCGACGCTCGCAGAAGTACTGCGCGCGGTCGGCAATCGCGGTCTGGTCAACATCGAACTCAAGAGCGCCACACTACAAACCGACGGCGTCGAAGCTGCGGTACTCGCGGTAATCGAAGACACGCGCACGACCGAAAACGTGATCATCTCGTCGTTCAATCCGATGGCGCTCGCGCGCATGTACGATCTCAACCCGCGCTTGCCGCGCGGCTTGCTCTACGCGCCACAGCTGCCGATCTATTTGCGCCGCGCGTGGTTGCGTCCGCTCGCGCGACCGACCGCGATGCATCCGCATTGGTCGCAGGTGACGCGCCAATTCGCGACGTGGGCACAGCACAAGGGTTTGCAAATCAACACGTGGACGGTGGATGAACCGGCGGAGATGCAACGCTTGATCGCGCTGGGCGTCAACGCGATCATCACGAACAAGCCGGACGTACTGCGGCAAGTCGTTGACCAGGCATGAACCAAAACCAGGTTTCTCGAAGAAACCTGGTTTTTCTATGCGCGCGAATGTTTTTTTATAAACCCGAAGGGTCTTGAGGCTCTTCGGGTTTTGCGTTTATCGCAAGTTGAGCGCGAACTGCAGCGCAATATCACGATTCGGAAATAGTTGATCGTTGAAACCGCACAATGTGAATCCCAGCTTTTGATAGAAACAGATTGCGGGATAATCCTTGGTTGACGTATCGAGCATCGCGATTCGCAATTGGCGCTCGCGCGCCCACTCGAGCGCGGCGCGCATCAGCTTCGCGCCGACGCCTCTCCGCCGCTGCACCGGCGCAATCGCGATGTTGTTGATCTTGAACATCTGATTCCACACCGAGACACCCGCGTCTACAAAGCCGCACACGCCGGCTTCGTCTGCGACAAAGAATGCTTCGCCGCGTTGAAAGTTTTCGAGCAACACACTGCGCGAGATATTGTTCGCCACGCGCATCGGACGCGGCAAACGCGTTTGCCGAAACGTCACCGTAATGACGCCGGCGTTCGTGCGTTCTTCCATTTGCCAGACGTACTCGGTCTCGAACGAATCGTCAATCGCCAAACACGCGTTTAGATCAATCACATTCGCCGGACGAATTTCCATCGCTCTACTCCTACAATAAAACAGGCACACAGGTGATTGCCTGTGTACCTGTTTGGTTTTCGTCGCGTGTTACGTTTAGCGAATTGCCGCTTGGGTTTCTTTGTCGAAGAGGTGAATGCGGTCGAGGTTGACCATTACATCCATCGTCTTGCCCGGGCGACCTTGACTGCGCGGGTCTACACGAGCGACGAACGAATGATTGCCACTGAGCAAGAAGAGATAAATCTCGCTCCCCATCGGCTCCATCACGTCCACTTTCGAGGGAATCGGCGCGGCGTTCAACGCGCCGGGCACGTACTCGCGATCGTGAATGTCTTCGGGACGCATGCCGAGTGTCACTGCACGCCCCAGGTAATCGCCGAGCTTTTGTTTGACATCGGCGGGCGCGGGAAGTTTGAAACTGCCGGCGTCAATCACAATGTCTTCTTTCGACCCTGCCACTTTGGCATCGAAAAAGTTCATCGCGGGACTGCCGATGAAACCGGCGACAAACGTGTTGACCGGATTGTCGTACAGGTTTTGCGGCGTGTCGAGTTGCTGAAGGATGCCGTCCTTCATCACCGCAATGCGCGTGCCCATCGTCATCGCTTCGGTCTGATCGTGCGTCACGTAGATGAACGTCGTCTGCAAGCGTTGGTGCAGTTTCGAAATCTCGGTGCGCGTCTGCACACGCAGTTTCGCGTCGAGGTTCGAAAGCGGTTCATCCATCAAAAAGACTTTGGGTTCGCGCACGATCGCGCGTCCCAGCGCGACGCGTTGGCGCTGACCGCCGGAGAGTTGCTTGGGCTTGCGGTCGAGCAATGCGCCGATACCCAGAATCTCTGCCGCTTCTTTCACGCGCCGGTCAATTTCGGTCTTGGGCGTTTTGCGCAAGCGCAGACCGAATGCCATGTTGTCGTAGACGCTCATGTGCGGATACAGCGCGTACGACTGGAACACCATCGCGATGTCGCGGTCTTTCGGCGCGACATCGTTGACCACACGGTCGCCGATCAAAATGTTGCCGTACGAGATCTCTTCGAGACCTGCCAGCAAACGCAGTGCGGTCGTCTTGCCGCACCCAGAGGGACCCACCAAGACCAAGAATTCCTTGTCCTTGATCTCTAACGTCAGGTCGTTGACTGCCTTCACGTCGTTGAATTGTTTGGTGACGTGATCGTAGGTGACACTCGCCATTGTTGCCCCCGTGGAGGTAAAATAGGTATGGATGGTCGAACGAGCGAACTTGGGGTGATTGTATTGTA
Organism: Chloroflexota bacterium; assembly: GCA_016219275.1. Lineage (NCBI taxonomy): Bacteria > Bacillati > Chloroflexota > Chloroflexota bacterium. The sequence goes on along the minus strand of JACRBM010000086.1, from coordinate 98,849 downwards.
TTCTGGTTGATTTGTCAAACCTTTGTAAGAAAAAGGGGGGGGCTGTCAAAATTTTGGAACACTCAACCTTGCGAAGGTTTTGACGACAAATCAATATGCTTGCCGTTCAACCTTCGCAAGGTTTTTTCACCACCCAAAAACTTGACGCACAACCTAAGAAAAACCAGACCCGAAGGGGGATGCCCTTCGGGTCTAATCGTTACCGACCGCTCAACCAATTCTTGATCGAATCGAGACAACCACCTGGAGGCGGCGGCGGTGGCGGTGGTGGGGGTGGGGGTGGCGGCGGTGGAGAACCGGTTGCCGATTGATACGCTTCAAAAACTTGGGCGCGACCCTTGCCTTGCGTATTCGCCTCCGCACCCAGGTCTTTTGCCGTGTTCATGAAAATATCTTTGACTTGCTGCGGCGTCAAACCGGGATTCGCCTGCAAAATCAAGGCGCAACTTCCAGCCGCGTGCGGCGTCGCCATCGAAGTACCGGATGCGCTCGTGTACGAGTCGTTGACCGGCGTGCCCATCGTCGTGCCTTTCGCGCGACAGGCAACGATGCTTACGCCCGGGAAACACACATCGGGTTTGACGCGCCCATCGCTCGTCGGACCGCGCGACGAAAAACTGGCGACTTGGTCGGTCTTGGACGTCGCGCCAATCGTGAGCACTTTTTTCGCGCAACCGGGCGAACCGACGGTAGACTTGCCCGGTCCGGCGTTGCCCGCCGCGATACACATCACCGCGCCACGATCCATCGCGGTATCGCAGAGGACTGAAAGGGCATCCGTGCCATCGCACGCGCCGTCGCTACCGAGCGAGAGGTTGACGACTTGCGCGCCTTGTTGCACCGCCCATTCGACGCCCGCCATTACATCGCTTGTCGTGCCAGACCCATTACCGCGCAGAACCTTGGCGGCGTATAAACTGCATTCCGGCGCGACGCCTTTGTACTTGCCCGTGCTCGCCGCACCCGACCCGCCAATCGTTCCAGCCACATGAGTGCCGTGACCATGCTTGTCCGTGTCGCCTTCGCCGGTAAAGTCCTTGATCGCAACAATGCGCCCGGCAAAATCGAGATGCGTTGGATCAATCCCGGTGTCTACCACCGCGACCTTGATCCCCTTGCCAGTAAAACCGGCTTGCCACACTTGTGGCGCGCCGATGAGCGGCACCGACACATCGAGCATCGTGTGGACCGGCTCGTCGTACCAAATCATCTCCACGTCATCGCGGTCGCTCAACGCATCAACCGCTTCGGGTGTGACGCTGTGCGCCGCGGCGGGAATGAGACGATAGGTGTGAATCGTCGCCGCGACGCCGCGCATCGTTTGCGCAACTCCGACCGCGCCCGCGCGGTACCGCACAATCACACGCAACGCTTGAACCGGCGCGGCGGCGCGTACATTCGCTTGCAGCATCGCCGCGAGGTTCGCGTGAATCTTGGATGGGTTCGGCATCAGGCTCCTCCGTTTGGCGAACGTTGCGTGCTAGGCAACATTCGCAATCACATCGTGTGGACCGGTTTGTCTTCCTCGACCGACAAGACCCAGGTTTGATCTGCTAGCGCCAACGACGCGCCGGCTTTCCCCTCCACCGCCATCGCCGGGATCAGCGAGAAGGTGCGCTGGACCGTCAAGCCGCGCGCTTGCACATCGGCAACATGCGCCTGGGGATCATCTTTGACCCGCACGATCAAATGCACAATCGCCTCTGGGTCGCTCTGCAACTTGGTTCGCAACTGAGTCGAGATTCCTGCCATCGTTCACCTGCCTTTCCAGGAACGCTCGAATCTTAGCACAGAATCGCATTCAAATCAATCGCCGGGGCGCGATTCAAATTGACTATTTCATCAAACTGATGTAATATGCGCGCCGTCACACACTCAGGGAGGTTTTCCGAATTGGCTAACACATCCGCCGCCGAAAAGGCAATGCGCCAGAGCGAACGTCGCCGCACGCGCAATCGCGTCATCCGCGCGCAAGCGCGCACCGAAGTCAAAGACGCGACCAAAGCGATCGCGACCAACAACGCCGCCGACTCCGAAAAAGCAGTCAAGCAGGCGATCCGCGCGCTCGATCAAGCCGCGCAAAAAGGCATTATCAAAAAGAATAACGCCGCCCGCCGCAAATCGCGCTTGCTGAAAAAACTCAACGCGTTGCGCGCCCCCAAGTAATTCCTCTGCCCTTTGCCCTTTCGAGGCGAGACTCGTGTCTCGCCTTTTTTAATTTCCGTTTAACCTTAAATTTACGCGCGCCTCTTGACTTAGAACGTGCGTTCTGTTATAATCTCGACAAATAGAACACCAGTTCTTATCCACCATTGATTTGTGAAGGAGGCGTATGGCAGAACTGGGCACCCATGAGATTGAGATTTGGCATTACATCGCACGCTACAAGCGCGAGCACAACGGTTGCTCGCCCACCTATGAACAAATCGGCGACGCCGTTGGCATCTCCTCTAAAGATCATGTCAAGCGCGATTTGGAGAAGCTCGACGCGGCGGGCTATATCCGGTTACCGCGCGGGGTCGCACGCGGCATCGAATTGTTGCAAGACCCACTCGAACCACCCGCATCGTCGCACATGATTCGCTTGCCTCTGCTCGGCGTCATCCACGCCGGCGAGGCGATCCCCACACTCGATCAAAACATTACGCCGCTGGAATGGGTCCAGGTCGCGCGCAACCTGGTCGGCAATGGCAAGAATATGTACTTGCTCCAGGTTTCGGGCAACTCGATGATCGACGCGCTCGTCAACGACGGCGACACGATTGTGATGGAACAAACCCAATTGGCGGATGACGGCGACCTGGTTGCCGCGTGGCTCAAAAAGAAACAAGCCACCACGTTGAAACGATTCTTCCGACGCGATGGATGGATCGTGTTGCGTCCGGAAAATCCGACTCTGCAAGAGAAAAAATATCGTCCCAGCGAAATCGAGATTCAAGGCAAGGTCGTGTGTGTGATTCGTAGCAATACGCGCCCCGGCGCGTCGTTCGTCACGCGACCGATCCGACCCAACTAACCATGAACGAGCTCAAGCCCTGCCCCTATCGCCGCGCGAGCGACGATGGACAAATTATGTGCGACCGCATCAAGGCGGGAGACCGCGCCGTGTCGCCGAACATTTGTCGCGCGTGTCCTGTCGCGGCGATCAACTGCGCGCACTTACGCACGACGTTGAGCCACGACGCGCGCCCACCGATCACGGTGCGCTGGGGCAATGGCAAGACTCAAATCTGGGAAGCGGACGCGCCGTCCATCGCGATGGAACACGCCGCGTGCGCGGCTAAGGTCACGCCGATTCACTCGCCGCGAGATTGCGCCGGGTGCGCGTTGCGCCAGCCGCTGGTGATCGCAAACGCGATTGTCGCGACTGATACGATCCCCACTGCCGCCAAACCGCAACGCCGAGGAGCGACCGTACCGCAACCCGCCGTCATCACCGCACAATCCGCGCCCGCGCCGCAAGCCAACGCGACCCAACAGCCGGTCGTCATCGCGCAAGCCGCCGTATCGCAACCCGCGCCGGATGCGCGCGCAAATGTTGTGCATCAAAAGATCATCCAATTGCAAGAGTGGCTCAAGCAAAACCGTACACCCGCTGCGCCGCGCGAACGCGAAGACGAGGAACCGGTGATGCTCACGCGCATCGCAGTGGGCGGCGGACGACCGATGCCAACCACTCGCGCCGAAGAACGCCGCGTCGGATGGACTGATTAGTTCAATCGTTCGTTAGTTCAATAGTGCGTTAGTTGAAGTTCTTTGGAGTGGCGACTATCGCACTATCGCACTACCGCACTACCGCACTATCCAACTAATATGGAAAAGCGTCTTTTGAATTTCCAAGCCGATAAAATCGAAATGGTGCTTGCCGCGCACAAAGCGCCGGCGCGCGTGTGGGGCGGACGCTTGACGCCGCGCACGGTGCAATTTCACATCGCGCCCGCGCCGACGACGAAACTCGCGCGCCTCGAAACGCTCACCGAAGAGATCGCGCTCGCGCTTGGCGTCCAGTCCGCGCGATTGACGCGGCAACAAGGAACGCTCTCGCTCGAAGTGCCGCGCGCCGATTCGCGTTTCGTTTCCTTCGCAGAACTCGACACGCGATTGCAAACCGACGCGGCGACTGTGCGCGCGCTGATGTGCGCCGGTACCGCGACACTCGGTTTGGATTCAGAAGGAGTGCCGCTGCTGTTGCGTTTGCCATCGCCGGATGTCGCGCACGTGCTCATCGCGGGAACGACCGGCAGCGGTAAGACCGAGCTGGCGCGCACGCTCATCGCTTCGCTCGCGATCCACCAAAAGCCGCGCGATCTGCAACTCGCGCTGTTCGATCCCAAGATGCACGGTCTCGCACCGTTCGCGTCCATGCCACACCTGCTCTTTCCGATAGTCGCGAGCGCCGACGAAATGCTTGTGCGTCTAAGTTATCTCGTCGCGGAAATGGAACGCCGCGACCGCGAGCAAATCATCCGTCCGCGCATCGTCGTTGTGATAGATGAACTAGCGGACGCGCTGCAAACGTGCGGACGCGAACTCGAAGCGTATCTCACGCGGCTCGTACAACGCGGACGCAGCGCCGGCATCTCGGTAATCGCGTGCACGCAAAAACCAACCGCAAGCGCGGTCGGCACACTGATGAAAGCGAATTTCCCGGTACGGATCGTCGGACGCGTGGCAAGCGCGGAAGATGCGCGGGTCGCCGCCGGCATTGGTGGAACCGGCGCGGAGAAACTCGCCGGGCGCGGCGACTTTCTCTTGATCGCGGGCGGGCAAGTGATTCGTTTTCAAGCCGCGCAGGTTCGCGCCAGCGACCTCGCGCAACCAATGCGCGCGGCGAACAACCCAGGTCTGCGCGACCGCGTGATGGCTCAGTTAAAACGCGTCAAGTGATTTTGAGTTGGCGAGTAACTGCTCATCCTTGCGAAGGTTCGCGCACTGTCGTAAATTGAAATGCGCTTTCCTATGCTAAGAACGTCGGTTACGCAAGGGATTTCGCAACCTGCGCAAGGATGACAGAGTTATCCCGTTGGCAATCGAAAATCGCCAATCCAAAATCGAAAATAGAATGAGGCACTGATGCGAAATGGGATTCTGCTTGGCTCGCTGGCATTCGCAATCACGCTGGCGATTCTCGTCGGCAATCGCTTGTCGAATGAGGCAATGGCGGTGGTCGTCGGCGCGCTGTGCGGCATCAGCGCGTCCATTCCAGTTAGTCTCGCGTTGTTCATCGCCGTAAGCCGCAACTGGGGACGCAATGACATCGAGCGCGATGCGCTCATCCCACGCACACACGCGCCATCGTATCCATCCGCACAACCCCAAGTCATTGTCGTTGCGCCGCCGCAAATGACGAATCAATCGTACGGATTCTATCCATCGCCGTACTATTTGCCCGCGCCGGGCGCGGATGCCGCGAGTAACGCGCGTGAGTTTAAAATTATCGGGGAGGAATAAATGTTAACACGCCACAAATCCAATCGCGAAGCGGTAGAAATTCGGGAGAAACGCTTTGGGTATTTTCCCAAAGTGTTCCGCTGGCATGGCAAGCATTATGACGTGCAAGCGGTCGAGCGCTGTTGGACCACCGCGCGCACAGCGCCGCAGTTGTGCTTTCGCGTGCGCTGCCGTGAAGGCATCTTCGATCTCTATCAAAATGTGCGAGACAACACCTGGCAATTGGCGCATGTCCACGCGTAAAGCATCAGCGCCCCGGAAATTTCCGGGGCGCTGAGTTGTTGTTGCTTGCTCTTCCGTTATCCTCGTCCTAATCATCATCGTCATCATCATTGCCCTTGTCGCCATCTTTGCTCTTGTCGTCGCCTTTATCCTTATCGTCGCCTTTGTCTTTGTCGTGATCCTTACTCTTGTCGTCGTCCTTGTCCTTGTCGTCCTTCTTGTCTTTATCGCCATCTTTACTCTTGTCGTCTTTACCCTTGTCGTCACTGCCGATCTTGGTCTTGTCGTCGCTGTCGCTCTTGTCCTTGTCTTCGCTCTTGACGCCCGATTTGATTTCGGTAACCAAAAGCGAGCCATCGGCTTGCCGGATGCCCTCTACAACCACCGGCGTGCCCGACTTGATCGCGCCATTCATTTCCGCGGTCTTGGGCAAGACCAGTTTGACTCCATCTACCGTCACCGCGCCGTTTTGACCGATCTGAATTATTCCCTTGACCTCGACCGACTTGGCAACTGAAGCGGGTACCGGGGCAACGATTGCCGGACGATCCGGCGAGTTCGCGGCGTTGGCAGGCGCGCCGGTTGCCGCGTTCATCGCTGCAAGTAATGCCATTAATGCTTCCATCAATCCGTTCATCGTAAATTCTCCTGTTTCATCTATTGGTAGATTATTCTGGCATCACGATACCACAGATTCGCGAGCGTGTGGTTAAGTCTGATTTAAACATGTCTTAAATCTAGATTAAGCGCAATCCAGTCGGACAGCCGTGACAGTCGAAAGAATCACGCTGCCGGCAAGGCAACATGGATTTGCGTACCCTTGCCCGGCTCGCTCTCCGCCCAGATTTTCCCGGCGTGCGCGTCAACGATGCTTTTGACAATCGCGAGACCCAACCCCGCGCCACCGGTCGCGCGCGCGCGCGCCTTGTCGCTTCGATAGAACCGATCAAAAATGCGCGGCAAGTCTTCCACCGGAATCCCGATCCCGGTATCACACACCGACGCGACGACCCAATGCTCTGGACCGAGCCATTGTCGGAACGACGCATTCGGCGCGGCGGTAAGTTCCACTCGCACATTGCCACCATGGGGCGTGAACTTGATCGCGTTGTCAACCAGGTTGATGAACACACGCCACACTTGATCGGTGTCCGCATTGACCTGGGGTAACGCGTGGGGCGCGTCGAACTTGAGCGCGACGCCGGCTTTTTCGGCGCGCGCAGCGTACTCGCCAATCACAGCGCGCGCGATATCTTGGAGCGCCACTGGCGCGCGGCGCGATTCGACCAAACCACTCTCGAGGCGCGACAAGTCAAGCAGTTCGTCCACGAGACGTGTCAGCCGTGCGATTTCGTCTTCAATATCCATGAGAAACCGATCGGCAACCGCCGGATCGTCTTTCGCGCCTTCGCGCAATGCTTCGGCGCGTAAACGAATGTTCGTAAGCGGCGTCCGAAATTCGTGCGCCGCATTCGCGACGAACGCGCGCTGGTCTTGCATCACACGCGCGAGGCGGTCCGCCATCAGGTTGAAACTCGTCGCGAGATTTCGCAATTCTTCGGGACCCGAAACGGGAACCCGCTGTTTCAAATCGCCCTGGGCTAACGCGACCGAGGCTTGCCGCAGACGCGAGATCGGTTTGGTCAATACATTCGCAAACCACAGACTCACGACTACCGTCACCAAGCCGGCTAAAAGGGACACGCCGATAATTCTCAGCCACAACTGTTGGCTCGCTTCGCGCACGAGGCGCATGTGCAATTCGAGCCGCACGATGCCCAGGATTTGTTTCTGATAGATCACCGGCGCGATGGTGAACAACGCATCATCGTTATCGTCCGGATCGAAGTGAATCGCGCCCGTCGGATGACCACTAAGCGCGATACCAATCTCCTGCGGCGAAGGATCAATATCCGCGCCATTGGGTTGGTGTTCCGAATCCACCAGCGTCGTGCCATCCACATCCAACAAAGCAACGCGTTGGTGGATTTGCGCTGAGAGCCCTTCAATCTCAGCCATTAACATCGTGCGATCAATTTTATTATTCTGATAGTTAAACAGCCAATCACCCATCGCACTCGCGGTAAGAATGGCACGCCCTTCCTGATCGCGGCGTGTCTCGGCAAAGCGGCTCGCATCCAATGACGCACCGATACGCCAACCGAGCAAGCCCACACTCGTCGCGATGAGCGCCAGGTACGTCAACAGCAATCCGGTTCGAAGCGACTTGAACGGGAAACGCCATTTCATTTTCCAATCTCCTCCGCCGTCGCAAACCGATAACCGACCCCGCGCACCGTTTGAATGTAGCGCGGCAGACTGGGACGCTTCTCGATCTTTTCGCGCAACCAGCGAATATGTACATCGAGCGTGCGCGTATCGCCAACCCAATCAGTCTGCCACACTTGATCAATCAGGTCGTTCCGCTTGATGACCTGCCCAGCCCGACCCATCAACGCGGTGAGCAAGTCATACTCTTTCAACGTCATCTCGACCGGCTTGCCTCGCACGATGACGCGATGACTTGTCGTATCGAGCGTGACATCGCCGATACAAATCGCTTGTGTGATCGGCTCGGCGTACTCGGTCGCGCGGCGAAGCGCGGCGCGCACGCGCGCGATCAACTCGCGCATTCCAAATGGCTTGGCGAGATAATCGTCCGCGCCCATTTCGAGACCCAGGACGCGATCAGTTTCTTCCGTGCGCGCAGTCAGCATCACGATCGGCACGCGGCTCTCCGCGCGAATCGTGCGGCACACCTCCCAGCCATCCCGCTTAGGCAACAACACATCGAGCAATACCAGGTCTGGTTTCTCATCGCGAAATTTTTCGAGCGCCTGCTCGCCATCGTACGCGGCGACCATCGTAAATCCTTCTTTTTCTAAACCATACTTGACAGAATCCACAATCAACGGTTCATCGTCCACAATCAATATTTTGCGCGACATATTCCCTCCTGCTATGCCTTCCAGGATTATAACGCAATCTAGAAACCGTGACAACGGGTTAATTGCGTCGCGCGGTCGTTGTGGTATAATCCGCTCCGATGCAACGTCATACGCACAGCCACGTGGTGTACTATACCTTTGATTCCTTCCGCGATTCCGGCGCGCTCGTTCACGCGATTTCGACGCGGCACGGCGGCGTTAGCCCCGCTCCTTTCGACACGCTCAACCTCAGCCGCATGGTAGGCGACGGGGCGGCAAACGTCACGACGAATCTCGCGCGCTGGCACGCCGCGCTCGCGCTCGACGCGGCGGCGACCGTGGATGCAAGCCAAGCCCAAGCCGATCAAATCGCGCGCGTGGATGCGCGCCATCGCGGGACGCGCATCAAGAATGTGGACGCGTTGCTGACGGATACACCGAACCTGCCGCTGATGTTGCGCTTTGCCGATTGCGTACCGATTTTGTTGTACGATCCTACGCATCGCGCGATTGGCGTCGCGCACGCAGGTTGGCGCGGCACCGTTCTCAAAATCGCGACGCGCGCCGTGCAAGCGATGGGCGATGCGTTCGGCACGCGCCCGCGCGATCTCATCGCCGGCATCGCACCGTCCATTGGTCCGTGTTGCTATCGCGTCGGCGACGAAGTGATCGTACGCGTGCGCGACGCGTTCGACGACGCGGACGAGCTGTTCGTTCAACAAAACGGCAATGGCGTGCATCTCGATCTGTGGCAAGCGAACGCCCAACAGTTGCGCGCGCTCGGCGTCGAACAAATCGAAATCGCCAACCTTTGCACCGCGCATCGCACCGACGATTTTTTTTCGTGGCGCGCGGAGCGCGGAAAAACCGGACGCTTTAGCGCGGTCATCGCAATTCGTAACCCTGGCACCGCCCGCCAGGGCAGGTGTTCGTAATTCAACCGCGATTTTTCCTATGGCTGACCTCGAAAAAAACTTGCAAGCAATTCACACACGCATCGCGAACGCGGCGTCACACGCGAACCGCGATCCGCGCGAGATTACGCTCGTCGCGGTCAGCAAGACGTTTCCCGCCGACGCCATTCTCGCCGCGCACGCGCTTGGCATTGCCCACTTTGGCGAAAATCGCGTCGAAGAAGCATCCGAAAAAATTCCATCGGTGACCCGCCAATTATCCAACCATCCAACCGCTATCGCGCAACTATCTAACATCACCTGGCATTTGATCGGACATTTGCAAAGCCGCAAAGTCAAAGACGCCGTCGCCTTGTTCGATTTCGTTCACTCGATTGACAGCGTTTCGCTCGCGCAAAAATTGAACGCGCGCGCGGCAGAGATCGGCAAACGAATTCCGATTCTGCTCGAAGTGAATATCTCCGGCGAATCAACCAAGTACGGTTTTGCGCCATCGCCGCGCGAATCGTTTAACGATGCGGTGCGCGAGATCATCGCGCTCGACCACCTCGACACGCAGGGCTTGATGACCGTCGCACCTATCGTCGCCAGCCCGGACGCGGCGCGACCATACTTTCGCGCGTTGCGCGAACTGCGCGACGAACTGCGCGCGCGATTTCCGACCCAGCCGTGGCAACATCTTTCGATGGGAATGACGGATGATTTTGAATCCGCAATTTTAGAAGGCGCGACGATTCTCCGCATCGGGCGCGCCATCTTTGGAGAAAGAAACTGATGGAAATTTTACTGAGAGCGATTGATTTGCTTTTCACCTTGCTCACCTTTGCGATCATCGGTCGCGCGCTCGTCTCGTGGCTTCCGATTGACCGCTACCACCCGATCGTGCAATTGCTCGATTCGATCACCGAACCGATCCTCGCGCCGTTGCGCCGCGTGATTCCATCTATCGGTATGATGGACATTACGCCTATCGTCGCGCTGATTCTGTTGCAGGTCGTGCAGGCGCTCATCCAGAATCTAATCGTGGGGATCTACTACCGATGAACGCTTGGTCACTCGCGACAGTCCGCGCGCTCGTGATTGACGCGGATGGAGTTTTGTGGCACGGCAAACAAAATTTGCCGGGCGTGCCAGCGTTTTTCGATTTTCTTCGCGCGCGCGACATCGCGTTCATCATCGCGACGAACAACTCGGCGCGACCCGCGTCCGAAATCGTGGAACGCCTCGCGCGGATGAACGTGAGGATTGACGACAACCAGGTTCTCACCTCGGCGGAAGCGACGGCGCGTTATTTGCCGCGCCTCGCGCCGCGCGGCGCGCGCGTGTACCTCGTCGGCGGACAAGGCATCGCGGACGAATTGACGCGCGCCGGCTTTCAACTCGTCGAACGCGAGGCGGATGTCGTCGTCGTGGGGATTGATTGGCAATTGACGTACGAAAAACTAAAACGCGCCTCACTCGAAATTCGCCGTGGCGCGAAATTCGTCGGCACGAACGCGGACAAGACGTTTCCAACCGAAGACGGACTGGTGCCGGGTGCGGGTTCGCTCATCGCCGCGATTCAAACCGCGACCGACGTTGCGCCGACGATCATCGGCAAACCCGAGCGCGCCATGTTCGATATCGCGCTAGAGAAAATCGGCGCGCCGCGCGACGCGGCGGCGATGCTCGGCGACCGGCTCGACACAGACATTCAAGGCGCGCAACTCGCCGGGCTGAAAGGCATCCTGGTTTTGACCGGCGTCGTCACGCGCGACGCGCTTGTCGGCGCGAGTGTCACGCCTGACCTCGTCGTCGAAAACCTGGACGCGTTACGCGGAATGTGGCAAGACGCGCAATAGATGTAAATATCCTACTTGCATTCACTCACCGCGCGCTTATAATGGTGGGTGATTCCGCTGGGAGAAGCACAATGAAGCACACACACACATTTCGATTCTTAATGCTCGTAGTTTTTGCGCTCGTCGGATTATCGTTCGCGTCGCCCGTCCACGCGCAAAATCGCAGTGTGACAGTTCAGCGCCGCGATATGGATGTTACGATCCTTAAAAACGGCGACGCGCAATTTGTCGAAACCTGGCAAGTCAGTTTTTCCGGCACGCCGGGTTTTACATTCGCATTTCGCGGCGTCGAACTCAAGAACGTCAATTCGATTGATGGATTTAGCGTCGCCGAAGGCGGGCGCGAGTACCAAGCGAACGGGAGCGAATCGGCGAACACGTTCCGCGTGTATCGCGAGAACAATCAACAATTCGTGCGGTGGTTTTTTCCACCAACCACAAATCAAACGCGCACATTTACGGTTCGCTATGTACTTCACGGCGCGCTACGCATTTACGATGGCGGCGATCAATTTTGGTGGAAGGTCATCGAAAGTGACCGTGCGTACATGATCGAGAGGACGACGACCACCGTGCACCTGCCCGCGTCGTATCCCACCGATCAACTCAAAGTCGCGATAACGACGGGGAGCGGCGACGCCGCCGTGCGCGATGGACAGACTGTCGTCTTTACGAGTTCAAACCTGGGTAATGGTGAAGAACTTGAAGTGCGCGTCCAGTTTCCACACGGCACCGTGACCGCAACCGCGCAACCCTGGCAAGCGCAAGCCGACCGCGAAGCGGCGGCACGCGAACAGCGCGAGCAGATGAAATCCATTTTCAACCTGTTCTTCCTTTTCGTCGGCGTGATATTTTTGTTCATCGGTCCGGTGCTGCTGTACGTGCTGTGGTACACCAAAGGTCGTGACGCGCCCGCGATTACGGCGGCGGCGGGCAACGCGTTGCCAAGCGATTTACCGCCCGCGCTCGCCGGGACGCTCGTGGACGAACGCGCCGAGATGAAAGAAATCGTCGCGACGATTGTGGACTTGGCGCGGCGCGGCGTCATCAAAATGACCGAGAAACAAGAACCTGGGTTTCTCGGCATCGGCACGAATCGCGATTTTACTTTCGCGTTGGAAGGCAATTGGAACAACGTCCGCAAGTACGAAGCAACGTTGATCAAGCGCATGTTTAGCGGCGGTGGGCAGCGCGATCTTTCCGACCTGAAAGAAAAATTTTATACCGCGATTCCGGATTTGCAATCCCAGATTTACGAAGAAAGCACCAAACTGGGATTCTTTGCCGGCAATCCAAATTCGGTGCGCGCCAAGTACGCGGGTCTCGGCGTTGGATTGTTGATCCTGTTCGGCATCATCACTTTTGGTTTGGGCGCTCTGCTTTCCGATTATGCGGACCTGGCGTGGTGTCCCGGCGCGGCGCTCGCCGCCGGCGCACTTGGCTTGATCGTGCTCAGTCCGTTCATGCCGCGCCGCACTCCGAAAGGCGCGGCGGAATCCGCCAAGTGGGTCGCGTTCAAACGCTATCTCGAAAACATCGAAAAGTTCACCAAGCTCGAAGAATCGAAAGAGTTGTTCGACAAATACTTGCCGTACGCGATTGCGTTTGGCTTGGAGCAATCCTGGGTCAACAAATTCGCGGCGATTGAAACGCCCGTGCCGGTGTGGTACGACACGTACCCGCCTCTGCATCATCGCCCGTACGCGCGCGAGGTGGCTTCGGGCGGCGGCAGTTCCGGCGGCGGGAAGAGTAGCGGCGGCTCAACACCCTCGCTCGATTCCGCGGCGGGCGGCGCGTTCCGTGGTTTGAACGCGATGAGCGCCGGTTTGTTCACGATGCTCAACACGACGTCATCCGTTCTCACCAGCGCACCCAAAAGTTCCGGCAGTGGCGGTGGCGGTTGGAGCGGCGGCGGTGGCGGTGGCGGCGGCGGCGGTGGCGGCGGCTCGTCGGGATTTGGATAATAGCGAATGGCGAATGGCAAATCGTAAATCGCAAATCTGAAATCACAAATGGAGAAACTATGGGGCGCATTGTTGGCATCGTCTTGATCGTGGCAGGCGTGTTGATCTGCGGAGTTGTGTCGCTATTCATGTTCGTCGGCACGCGCGGTGAAGGGCTGGGCAACGCCGGCGCGGTGCTGGGTTTTGCATTGTTCGGCATTATGCCCCTGATCATCCTGAGCGGCGCGGGCGTGTTCATGTTTTTCAAGGGCGGGCAAGAAGCCAAAGAGATGGAAGACGTGAAAAAGAAGGAACGCTTGCTGGGGATGATTCAAACCGCCGGCAAGGTTCCGATCGCGAACGCCGCCATCGAAATGAAAATGACGCGCGATCAAGTCAAGAACATGATTTACGAACTCGTGAATCAAGGATTGTTCAGCGGATACGCCAATTGGCAAGAGGGCGTGTTTTATTCTCAAGACCTCGCGAAAGTACAAACGACCAAGTGTCCGAACTGCGGCGGCGAACGCGAGGCGGTTGGCAAGGGACTCGTCAAGTGTCCGTACTGCGGCGTCGAATTGTTCTTGCCGCAAAGTTGAAAGGTGACACCCCCACCCCAGCCCTCCCCTGCGATAGCGGGGGAGGGTTAGAGAGGGAGTTCACCGACCGGTTGCATACTTTTTCGATACGGTGTATCATCGGAACCGGCAAGGTCGTTCAACACGCATTGAAAAACTAACCCATCGGACGATTGACATGGATGTACTTCAACAACGGATTCTCGAAATCGCATTGCAGATTCCCGAGTACGTCGGCTACGCGGCGAAGGAACGCCGGCGCGATGTGGATCGGCACCTGCGCCGACAACTCGCCGCCAAGTACGACGCGCAACGCACGCGCCTCGCGCGCGCACAACAACGCGCGGGGATGGACTATGTTGTTCAAATCGAACAACTCGACCAGAAACTGTTGCGCTTGATCGCGCAATTTCAGACCGCGCCGCGCGGCTATGCCGGGTGGTTCGACAGCGCGCAGATCGGCGACGGCGACCTCGATCAGCTCACCAAGTTCGACGCCGACTTGTCGGACGGCGTGAACGCACTCGCGACGAAACTCGATCAACTCGCGAATGCGCTCAAGCAGAAAACCGACCTCCAAGACGCGATTGACGCGTGCTCCGACACGCTCGACGCGCTCAACGCCGAGTTCGATCAGCGCGATGAATTTGTCGCGCAAGGCAAAAAACCGTCCATCGCCATGCCGGCGCTTGCACGTGTTTCGCCGCTCGATGCGCTGGACGCGAAGAAAACACCTTCGCGCGAAATCACGGCGCTCGCGAATCTCAAACTCAACGACGCGGTGACGTTTGAAGGTACCGATTATCTCGTTGCCGGCAAGATTACGTTTACGGCGCGCGGCGCAACCTTCTTCGCGTTTCTGCTCGCGGACGGCGCGCGCAAAAACTGGTTGCGCGTTGGACCGAACGATGCGATTGGGTGGTGCGACGAAATCGCGTTGCGCGTGCCAACACCGCCGCCCGATTCGCTCGAGTACGATAAGCAATCCTTCACGCGCGTCGAGAGCGGTACCGCGAACGCGAACGTCGTGGGCGCGAGCGGAAGCAAACGCGGGAGCGTCAACTATGCGCGCTACACCGGCGAACTCGGCAGTGTCTTGTGGGCTGAAGACTATGGCGCCGAGACGCGCGTGATGCTGGGACGCGCGATTGATGCAACCGAAATCCAAGTGTATCGTAGATAGAATCCAGGTCTCTCGAAGAAACCTGGATTCTGCCGAATCATTTCGATAAAATCAAAAATTCCAAAGGGGGTACGATGGGAATTCTGGAACGCACCACACAGATTTTGCGCGCGAACATCAACGACTTGCTCAATAGCGCCGAAGATCCGGAAAAATTGTTGAACCAAATTATGCGCGACATGGAAGATGCACTCGATAAAGGCAAGGCGCAAGTCGCCGAGCAAATCGCGCAAGAGAAAATGCTTCAGAACGATCTCAACGCGGCGAAAAAGAACGCCGACGAGTGGGAACAAAAAGCCGAACTCGCTTTGTCGAAAGGTCGCGAAGACCTTGCCCGCGAGGCGTTGCGCCGCCAAGCCGATTATGAAGAACAAGAGCAAGTGTACGGCAAACAACTGGAGGCGCAAAAGACCGCCGTGCAAAAATTAAAAGCGGACCTCGACGCGCTCGACGCCAAGTATCAGGACGCGCGTAGCAAAAAGGATACGCTGATCGCGCGCGCGAAACGCGTCCGCGCCGAACAGCAAATCAAGAGCGCATCCGCCAAACTTTCCGCCGTGGACTATTCGTCCGACCTCGCGCGCATGGAACGCCGCATCCAAGAGCAAGAAGCGCGCGCCGCGGCATCCGAGGAGTTAGCCAAGTCTTCGATGGACGATGAATTCGATCAACTCGGCGCGAACGACGAAATCGAAAAACGCCTCGCCGCGCTGAAACAAAAAATGGGCAAATAAGTTTCCTCCGTTTCCAGCTTTCCGTCAGTTCCTTCATTTCCTTCAGTTCCATCCCAAAGGGAAATAAGGGATATGAGGGAAATGAGAGAAATGGGAAATCGCCACTAAGGAGAATTCCAATGGCACGCATCATTGATGTTGTCGAGTTTCTCGACAATGCAGGGAATGAAATCGTTCACCGCGAACCCGAGGGCGGTCCTGGTGATTTTCGACTTGGCTCGCAAGTCATTGTGCGTGAAAGCCAGAATGCCGTGTTCTTTCGCGACGGCAAGTCGCTCGACGTGTTCGGACCGGGGCGGCACACGATCACGACGATGAACATTCCGATTCTCGCGAGTCTCATCGGTCTCGCGACGAGCGGCAAATCGCCCTTCCCTGCCGAAGTCGTGTTCGTGAACATGAAAGAATTCCTCAATCAAAAATGGGGCACGCCCGAACCGATCGCATTCCGCGATTCCGACCTGGGAATGGTGCGCTTGCGCTCGTTCGGCATGTTCGCGTTTCAGGTGAAGGATGTGTCGCTGTTCGTCAACGGCATCGTCGGTCAGCAAGGCATTTACACAACCGCATCGCTCGACGATTTTTTGCGCGGCATGATCATCGCGAAACTCACCGATACGCTCGGCGAGCAAAAGAAATCGGTGCTCGATCTACCCAGTCTCTACAGCGAAATTGGCGCGATGACCAAAGCCGCACTCACCGACGACTTTAGCCGAATCGGCTTGACGCTCAAAGCGATGTACGTCAACGCGATCACGCCAACCGAAGACACCGCGAAAGCGATTGACGAACGCGCGGCGATGGGCGCGCTCGGCGATATGGACAAGTACTTGAAATTCAAAGCCGCGCGCGCGATGGGCGATGCGGCGAATAACCCGAATGGCGCCGGGGCGGCAGGTATGCAACTGGGCGTCGGTCTGGGCGCGGGCGCAGGGCTGGGCGCGGGTCTCGCCGGGATGATGTCGCAGGCGATGCAACAAACGCAAAACGCGCATCCGGTCGCTTCGACGATCGCGTGTCCCAGTTGCGGCACCGCGAATCCGGTCGGCTCGAAATTCTGCAACAACTGCGGAACGAAATTCGGTCCCGCGACAATCAAGTGTCCAACCTGTGGCACGGAAAATCCGGCGGGCGCAAAATTCTGTAGCAACGATGGAATCAAGTTGAGTTAAACGCGGTCAAGACCCGAAGGGTTTAACAAACCCTTCGGGTCTTTCATTTGGAGAGTGTAGCATGACAACCGATGACGTGGCAATTGAAATTGCCCCGCGCGAGACTACGGCTGGTCGCCCGCCCCCACTCCGCTTCGCTACAGGGCTAGAGTGCGCGGGCGAAAATGCGACCACGTAGGCAATTGTCCCGAATGCAATGAGGGATGGACGCTCGGCGGAACGCCTCACAAAAGCGACACTTGCACCGCACTGCGTTTGGTACAGTGCTAGGTGTTTCAATCGCCCTATCAGTGACAATGCTACACCCGCTTTACTTGCCAAGATAAAAAGACGCAAGTATAATGCACGCGCTTGTCGAGAAAGGAGTCTGTGTTGAATCGCGTTCGCGTTCTATTAGTTCTGGTACTCGCCGCGTTGACCGTACTGGCATGTGATACAAGTTCGTTCGTTGCGTTGCTCGATCAATCCACGCCGACGCCCACGCGAACACCGCGCCCGACCTTTACACCGCGTCCTTCTTTTACTCCGACACCCGAAGATACACCAACACCCGAGCCGACGGCGACATCTGCCGCGTCGGCGACGCCAACGCGTCGCGGGACGACCGCGCCCGTTGTAAAGCCACCAACGGCGAAACCGGTCACCGCGCCGCCGCCCGCGCCGACCTTTGCGTGGAAGCAACGTCAAGATATGAGCGCGCAAGGACGCTGCGATGCGGGTCCTAGCGTGTACGAGGTCAAGGGGCGCATCCATGACGGAACGGATTATGTGGGTGGCATTCACGTCGTCGTGCTCGACAAGGACGGCAAAGTTGTCGCGCAAAAAGATTCGTGGCCCCGCGATCAAATGAATTTGGAATGGGGCGTCAATTGCCGGGAAGAAAAAAATTTGTTCAACTATCAACTCGACATTTCTGCCGGGCGCTCAAGCGGTCCCTTGATCTTGCGACTGACACGCAGCGCGACTGATCTGACTCCCATCTCGACGGACATTCGCATTGACGTGGACGGGAACGGTGGACGTTGGTACCTTGACTGGACCAAATAACGTCAAGAGCCGAGCACACCGCTCGGCTTTCTTTTTGATGATATGCGCCAATCACTCACCCTGGGTTTCATCCTCCTCCTTGCCTTCCTCGTTCGCATCGCGCGTTTGGATTTCCAACCGCTGTGGTGGGATGAGGGCTATAGTCTTTTTTTCGCCACACGCGATTTCGTTACGATGCTCGAACGCACCGCGATTGACATCCATCCTCCGCTCTACTATGCGTTCTTGCAAGGATGGATCGCGTTGGCTGGCAAAAGCGATATCGCCGTACGCTTGATGTCCGTCGCGATTGGCGTCGCCGCGATTCCGCTCCTCTACGCGCTCGCGCGCGAACTGTTCGACGACGATCTCGTCGCGAACGGTGCCGCGTTGATTCTCGCGTTGTCGCCTCTGCACGTTTACTATTCGCAAGAAGTGCGAATGTATGGCATGGTTACACTGTTCGGTCTCGCTTCCATGTATCTGTTTGTGCGACTGCTCCATATGCCGACAGGCAGACCCAGGACTGGTCTGTTCGCGATGGGATATGCGCTCGCGACCGCCGCCGCACTGTACACACAATACTACGCCGCGTTCATTCTCGCGCTTCAGGTTCTCGTCATTCTTGTCTTGTTCGTTCGCCGCTCGCCACGCGTCACTCGCCGCTCGATTCCTCATTGGTTCGGTGCATGGATTGCCATTGCCCTGCTCTATGCTCCCTGGGTCTGGTTCGCCGGCGAAAAACTATACACCTACGTCAGCGGCAAAGTCACCCACGAGGCATACGCCCCACTCACGCCACTCGCCTTTGCAATGAATCACCTGACCGCGTTTTCGGTCGGACATTTGTCGCAACTGAAATGGCTCGACGCGGCGAGCGCAATTTTTATCGCGTTCGGCATCTTGGGCATCGTGGATGCGATTCGCCACGCGCACGTGATCGA
Organism: Chloroflexota bacterium; assembly: GCA_016219275.1. Classification (NCBI taxonomy): domain Bacteria; kingdom Bacillati; phylum Chloroflexota; species Chloroflexota bacterium. The sequence goes on along the minus strand of JACRBM010000086.1, from coordinate 79,914 downwards.
AACAGACGCCGAGACCTCCGAGATATTAGAAACCTCGACGGTTTCAACCGAAGAAATCCACGATCAGACCGATGAGGTTCTGGAAACCCCGAGGGTCTACTCCGCCGAAATCGCGTGGGCGTGGGATTTGTACACGTGGATTGCGCTCGCGTATCTGGTCGTCCCGGTTCTGTGTGTTTTTTTTGTCAACCTAATTTTTCCATTTCATCCGATTCGTTCCGAACGATTACTGCTCATCGTCGTTCCCGCGTTTTGTTTACTCATCGCCTTGGGCGTGCGCGCGTTGTGGGAACGCCGCGCCTGGGTTGGCGCGCTTGCGCTGGCGCTGACCGTAATTGCCTCGCTCGCGTCGCTCTACGATTTTTACACTGTGCCGCGTTACGCGCAGGATGATTACCGTCCGCTCATCGCGCAACTGCAAACCCACGCACAGCCGGGCGATACGTTCCTCGCGATTTATCCGTGGCAAATCGGTTATCTCGAAACGTACTATGCTCCGCGCGGCGCACCGCTCAACATCGTCGAGACGCCGAACGACGCGTGGATCGAGAATCCCGCGCAGATGCAAAGCGATCTCGACGCGCTGTTGACGAAGAATCCGCGCGTATGGGTACCGGCATTGCAAACACTGGGTCGCCTCGTCGAGGATGCGCTCGACGCGAACCTGCGTCCACGGACATACTTGGTCGTAGATGAATGGTTCGGCACGACGCGGCTTGAACTTTTCGCGCGCGCTGAACCACCCATGATGGTTGGTAATTCGATTGCATTTGAAGACAATGTGCATTTGATTGATCGCGGTGTCTCGACCGATCCCGTCGCCGCGGGACAAGACATGGTGCGCGTAGATTTGGTTTGGGGCAACATCACGTCAACCGATTTACGCGCGAGTTTGCGCTTGGTGGATCCGAACGGCAATACGTGGATGCAAGATGATCGCGATGTGACCCAAGGCACACACCGCATCGGATTTTCCGTTGATACAGGCACACCACCGGGAACGTACGCGTTGCAACTCCGTTTGTATCGCGCACGCGACGGGAGCGTGCTTCGACCCGATCACTTGGCGCTCGGCGCGATTCAAGTGACTGCACCCGCACAATCCAACCTCGCCGCGATTCCACAGCGCGTTAATGCCGATTTTGCAAACGGCGCGCGGCTAGTCGGCTCGACGTTGCCGGAAAAACCGATTCGTCCGGGCGATCCAACATCACTCGCGCTATTTTGGCAAGCGCCGCGCGCCATCGCGCAAGATTTCAATGTCGCGATTCAAATTGAGGACGAACGTGGGAATGTGTATGCGAGCACGCAAGCCGCGCCGGCGCGCGGCATTTATCCGGCGACGCGCTGGCAAATCGGTGAACTCGTGCGCGACCCGCAATCGTTCACGCTGCGCGGCGACACGCCCGATGGCGCGTATCGCGTGACGGTCACTATCGCAGAAGGCGACGCGCGACGCTGGGTTGAAGTTGGAAAAATCGCGGTTAAGAATCGTCCACACTATTTTGGCGCGCCATCACCATCGCAAAAATTCTCGGCGCGCATCGGCGAGGTCGCGCAACTGGTCGGGTACGATATTTCGCAGAATGAACGCGCGGTGCGCGTCGTGTTATACTGGCAGGCGCTCAGCTCGCCATCCACGTCGTACACCGCGTTCGCTCAATTGCTCGACTCAAGCGGCGCTCTACGCGCGCAACGTGATCAGATCCCCGGCGCGGGCGCGTATCCGACAACAAGCTGGGTCAAGGGCGAGTACCTCGTGGATGTGTACGATATCACATTGCAAAGCGACGCGCCGCCCGGCGAGTACACGATTATCATCGGGATGTACGACACGACGAACAACACACGCTTGCCGGTATTTGATGCGACTCAAAAACCGGTTGGCGATCATAGCGAACTGTCTACGCGAATAATCATTCGGTAGTAAGCTGGGCGACGGCACATGATTCCGATTTTAACTTGTGAGGCAAATCAGAATGCGACGAACTAATCGCGGCGACCCGTTTGACGATAATCCGCTGTGGTATAAAGACGCGATCATCTACGAAGTTCACGTCCGCGCGTTTCACGATAGCACCGGCGATGGCGTCGGCGACTTTCCGGGGTTGACGGCAAAACTCGACTATTTAAAAGACCTGGGCGTGACCGCGATTTGGCTCTTGCCATTTTATCCTTCGCCCTTGCGCGATGATGGCTACGATATCGCCGACTATAACAACGTGCATCCCGCGTACGGAACGCTGAACGATCTTAACGTATTTTTACGCCAAGCGCACGCGCGCGGTTTGCGCGTCATCACCGAACTCGTGTTGAATCACACATCGGACCAACACGCCTGGTTTCAAAAATCGCGCCGTGTGGCAAACGACGATCCCTGGCGCGATTTCTACGTCTGGAGCGACACACCGGAAAAGTACCGCGACGCGCGGATCATCTTTAAGGATTTTGAAACCTCCAACTGGACCTGGGATTCGCTTGGCAAGGCATACTATTGGCATCGCTTTTACGCGCACCAACCCGATCTCAACTATGAAAATTCTGCCGTCCGGCGCGCGATGCTCGAGATTGTAGACGCATGGTTTCGCATGGGCGTGGACGGCTTGCGCCTCGATGCCGTGCCGTACCTGTTCGAGCGCGAAGGTACGAATTGCGAAAACCTGCCAGAGACGCACGCGTTTCTCAAAGAATTGCGACAGCACATTCAAGCCCAGTTCAAGAATCGGATGTTGTTAGCCGAAGCGAATCAATGGCCCGAGGATGCCATTGCGTATTTTGGCGTCGGTGACGAATCGCACATGGCGTTTCACTTTCCGCTAATGCCGCGTCTGTTCATGAGCATTCGCATGGAAGATCGTTTCCCCATTGTCGAGATTCTCGACCAAACCCCGGCGATTCCAGAAACGTGCCAATGGGCGGTCTTTCTCCGCAATCACGACGAGCTGACCCTGGAAATGGTGACGGACGAAGAACGCGATTATATGTATCGCGTCTACGCGCACGACCGGCAGGCGCGCATCAATCTCGGCATTCGTCGCCGCCTCGCGCCGCTGTTGGGCAATCATCGCCGCCGCATCGAGCTGATGAATGGCTTGCTCTTTTCGATGCCAGGTTCGCCGGTCATTTACTATGGCGATGAAATCGGCATGGGCGACAACATTTATCTCGGCGACCGCAATGGCGTGCGGACGCCGATGCAGTGGAGCGCGGATCGCAACGCTGGTTTTTCACGCGCGAATCCACAGCAACTCTTCCTACCCATCATCATTGATCCCGAATACCATTACGAGGCAATCAACGTCGAAGCCCAGCAGAACAATCCGCACTCGCTTTTGTGGTGGATGAAGCGGCTCATCGCGATGCGGAAACGCTACCAGGCGTTCGGGCGCGGTACGATCGAATTTCTGCATCCCGACAATCACAAAGTCTTGGCGTTCATCCGCCGTTATGAAGATGAACGCATCCTAGTCGTCGCGAATCTTTCGCGATTTGTCCAGGGTGTCGAACTTGACCTAGCGGCGTTCAGGGGTATGATCCCGATCGAACTTTTTGGACAAACTCAATTTCCTCCGCTAGGAGAAGCGCCGTACTTTATCACACTGGGACCGCACTCGTTCTACTGGTTTGCGCTTGCGCCACAACAAGTAGAGGTCTCCACCCAACGCGCCGACGTAGTGCTGCGCGCCGCGCCGCTGGTCGTATCGGGAACCTGGGAAAATGTTTTTCGCGAACGCGCCAAAGCCGACTTGGAATCTGGATTGGCAAACTATTTGCGCGCGCAGCGATGGTTCAAGTCGCGCGCGATCAAGACGACCGAAATCGTCGAAGCAATTCCGGTCCCGCACACCGCGGCGCACACACACATCGTCGTCGTACAAATCGGCTACACCGAAGGCGACGCGGAACGATATGTTCTCCCGTTGACAATCGCCCAAAATGAAACCGCGGCGCGTTTGCAGCAGGAACATCCCCAAGCCATCGTCGCACGAGTTCAGGTGGATGGCAACGCGGGCGTGCTGTATGATGCGATCGGAGATCCGGATTTTGCGATGGCGCTCTTCAACTCCATCGCCCAGCGGCGGCGCTTGAAGGGCTGGGCGGGTGAAATCACTGCGACCACCACGCGCGCGTTTCGGTTGCGCCAGCGTGCGCAGACACTTGGCGAACCGAACCTCCTCAGGTCGGACCACAGCAGCACGTCCATCGCGTTTGGCAACCAGTTTATTTTCAAAATGTATCGGCGTCTCGATGAAGGCATCAATCCCGATTTGGAAATTAGCCGATTCCTAACTGAAAAGTCATTCGCCAACATTCCGAGTGTCGTCGGCGCGCTCGAGTATCAATATCGCGATGCCACGCACATGTCACTGGCAGTGTTGCAAGAGTTTATCCCCAACCAGGGCGACGCGTGGCAATACACGCTCGACGCGCTGAACGATTATTTCGAGCGCGCGTTGATCCAACCCAAGCCCGCCCACGTGCTCGCCGAAGCGCGCCAATCGGCTCGGCTGATGAGCGAAGAACCACTCTCCGCCATCGCGAGCGAACTGATCGGACACTATCTCGAATCGGCGCGGCTGTTGGGCAAACGGACCGCGGAATTGCACGTCGCGCTTGCTTCGGATTCGGATAATGAAGCGTTTGCGCCGGAGCCATTCACGGCGCACTATCAACGTTCGATCTATCAAACGATGCGGAGCGACGCACACCTGGTTTTCGGACTAGTCCGGCAGCGTCTTAAGAATCTGCCGGAACCGGAGAAAACGCGCGCGCAACGATTGCTCGCGCTCGAATCCGAACTGCAGAAGCGTTTCCGTACCGTGTTCGAGCGCAAGATCAAAGCAGCGCGCATTCGCTGTCACGGCGATTACAACCTGGAACAACTGATGTACACCGGCAAGGATTTTGTCGTGATTGATTTCGAAGGCGAGCCATCGCGCCCAATCAGCGAGCGACGGATTAAGCGCTCGCCTCTGCGCGATGTGGCAGGGATGTTGCGTTCGTTCCATTATGCGAGTGTGTTCGCGCTGCGCGGCGAACGGTTCCGTTCAACCGATGTGAGCGCGCTGGAATCGTGGGCGCAAGTATGGTATCGCTCAGTGAGCGCCGCGTTCCTAAATTCCTATCTGGAGCATGCCGCACAAGGTGGATTCTTGCCCAAAACCAAAAGCGACTTGGCATTACTGCTCGATGTATTTCTCGCGAGCAGAGCGTTGTTCGAATTATCCTACGAATTGAACAATCGTCCCGATTGGGTTGGCATTCCGATTCAGGGATTACTGCAGGTTCTGGAAAGCGAAATGAAAGAATAAATCATGAGCCCAACACTTCAACTTTTACTGTTGCTCAGTATCATCATCGCCGCCGCGAAAATGGCGGGGTATTTCAGCGCGCGGCTGGGACAACCGGCAGTGTTGGGAGAACTGCTGATGGGACTCGTCTTGGGACCCACCGTTCTCGATCTACTGCACGCGCCCGTCTTTGTCAACGGTCACATCGGAGAGATGATTCTCGAACTGGGAGAACTGGGCGTCATTTTCTTGATGTTCATCGCCGGACTCGAAGTGGACCTCGACGGCATGATCCAGTCGGGACGCGTCGCGGTGATCGCCGGTGTGATGGGTGTGCTGACACCACTCGTGTTTGGCGCGATCGTGGCGTATCCATTTGGGTACGCGCCCATGACGAGTGTGTTTATCGGTCTCGTCCTGACGGCGACGAGTGTGAGCATCTCCGCGCAAACGCTCCTGGAACTGGGAATGCTCAAGACCAAGGAGGGCTTGGCGCTGCTCGGCGCCGCGGTGATTGACGACGTGTTGGTGATTCTCGTGCTTTCGATTTTTCTCGCGCTAACTGGCGATACAAACGCAGGCGCTGGTAACATTGCTCTCGTTGTTCTACGCATGGGCGCATTTTTGGGCATCGCGATTCTCTTGGGCATCCTGTTGATCCCGCGTCTCGCTCATTGGGTTGAGGAACTGCCGATCAGTGAAGGTGTGATGGCGTTGGTTGTGATTGTAACGTTGCTCTTCGCGTGGTCGGCTGAAGTCGTGGGCGAAATTGCGGCGATCACCGGCGCGTTTCTCGCGGGAGTGTTCTTTGCGCGGACATCGGTGCGCCACACCATCGAACGCGGCATGCACACACTCACGTACGCGTTCTTCGTGCCGATCTTTTTGATCAGCATCGGGTTGAAGGCGAATGCGCGCACGCTCGGTATCGAGGGATTGTTTTTCGCAGCGGTGATCATCATCGTCGCGATACTTGGCAAAGTGATCGGGAGTGGATTCGGCGCGCGGATCGCTGGATTTAACACGCGCGAATCCTTGCGCGTGGGAGTCGGGATGATCTCGCGCGGTGAAGTCGGCTTGATCGTCGCGGCAATCGGCTTGAACGAGAACTTGATTAGTCAGCAAGTGTATTCGACGATGGTGGTGATGGTGTTGGCGACGACACTTGTCACACCTGTATTTCTACGCGGGGTCTTTGCAAAAACGGAGGCAAGCAATGGCAAACCTGCTCGTTCTGGTATTGGATGATCTAGAAAAGTTTCCGATGGTTGTCGAGGCATGGGAAGAAGCCGGGGTGCCGGGCATCACGGTGTTCGATAGTGTCGGGACCGCGCGCCTGCGCGAACGCGTCCAACGCGACGATATGCCGTTGATGCCATCGCTTCGTTCGATTTTTACGAGCGACGAGGACCACAATCGCACCTTGTTCGCGGTGATCGAAGACAATACCGTGCTGAATCGCGCAGTCGAGGCAACTCAAAAAATCGTGGGAGATTTCATGCAATCGCACACGGGCATTCTCTTCATCGTACCCGTGTCGCAGACCTGGGGAGTGCCCAAAGCCAAACGTGGACGCAAGCCGCGCACGAAAGAGGGCAAAGCGGCAGAGGATTGAAAAAACCTTGCGAAGGTTGCGAACCTTCGCAAGGTTTTTTCACTCGCCGATAATTTTCACCAACACACGCTTACGCCGCCGTCCGTCAAACTCGCCGTAGAAAATTTGCTCCCAGGGTCCGAAATCGAGTTTGCCACTTGTGATCGCAACGACGACTTCGCGTCCCATGATCTGTCGTTTCAAGTGCGCGTCCGCGTTGTCCTCGCCGGTATTGTTGTGATCGTACTGTGCGATCGGTTCGTGCGGCGCAAGCGTTTCGAGCCAGCGGTCGAAATCGCGCTGCAAGCCGCGTTCGTCGTCGTTGATGAACACGCTCGCGGTAATGTGCATCGCGTTGACCAAAACGATGCCCTCTTGCACACCACTCTTGCGCACGAGTTCTTCAACTTGCGGTGTGATGTTGACGAACGCGTGTGATGTCGGCGTGTGCATCCACAGATAATCGGTCAGTGCCTTCACGCCGCTTCTCCCGGTTCTTTGAATCCCAAACGTCGTCGAACCTCGGCGCGCTTTTGCGATTCGACAATTTGGCGATCCTGGTGCAATTCCTCCGCGAGGTACGCGTACACCGGTTTGGGATTGCGGCGCGCCAGTTCTTCAATCGTTTGAATGAGCGCGGGTGGATCCGCGTGCCCGAGCACATCGCTCAACACAAAATCCGGCGCGAGCTTTAGCAACATTTCAATGTATTGGTCAAAGTCGAGTTGCACTTCGAGAATAGATTCCACCACCGGTTTGAACGCGGCGATCTGTTCATACACTTTGTCAGAGATTTCAATTTTTGGCATCGGTTCCTCTTGAGCGACTGCCGGCGACTGACGCCGACCGCGATAACATTTTTGACGGGCGAATTATACCCCAGTTGTCCGCGCACGCCAAACACACCTTTTGAATTCCGTGCGCAATCGCGCTATAATACACTTGCTCGAACGTACTGGCTCGTCACCTTGGCGCGACCGGAGACGCGATGACCGATTTCTTTATCAGTTACACGAGTGCTGACCGCGCGTGGGCAGAGTGGATCGCGTGGGAGTTGGAACACGTCGGCTACACAACAACGATTCAAGCGTGGGATTTTGTCGCGGGATCGAATTTCGTTTTGGAAATGCAACGCGCCGCGACCGAGTGCGCCCGCACGATTGCCGTCCTCTCGCCCAACTATCTCGCCGCGCGCTTTACGCAATCGGAATGGGCGGCGGCATTCGCGCAAGACCCGACCGGCGAACAAGGCAAATTGCTCCCGGTGCGCGTCCGCGATTTTCAACCCGATGGTCTGTTCCGCGCCATCGTCTACATTGATCTCGTCAACCTCGACGAGAACTCGGCGCGCGCAACCTTGCTCGCGCGCATCAAACACACACGTGCCAAACCAGCCAGTGCTCCCAAGTTTCCTTCGATTCCCTCAGTTCCCTCAAAATTCCCCGGTGTTCTTCCCGCCGTTTGGAATGTGAAACCGCGCAATCCAAATTTCACCGGGCGCGAGACCGAACTGGCGCAACTGCACAACGCGCTCGCCGCCACACTGACCGCCGCGCTGACGCAAGCAATTCACGGCTTGGGCGGCGTCGGCAAAACGCAAATGGCAATCGAGTACGCGTACCGCCACGCGCCCGAGTACGACCTGGTGTGGTGGCTGCGCGCGGAAACCACGATGACGCTCGCCGCGGATTTTGCCGCGCTCGCCCAGCCCTTGAACTTGCCGGAAAAGGATGAGCGCGACCAGCGAATCGTGATGGACGCGGTGCGCGCACATTTGCGGCAAACGCAGCGTTGGTTGTTGATTTTCGATAACGCGAACGCGCCGGAGGACGTGCGCGATTTTCTGCCGCCGGGTGGCGGACACGTGCTCATCACGTCGCGGCATTCGGCGTGGCGCGCGCTTGCCGCGCCGCTCACGGTCAAACCATTGCCACGTGACGACGCCATTGCGTTTTTGATCAAGCGCTCTGGTCTCTCTCCCCTGTCTGCAAAGCAGACGGGGGAGGGTCGGGGTGGGGGTGACGCGGGCAAACTGGCGGACGCGCTGGGTTGTTTGCCGCTGGCATTAACCCAAGCCGCCGCGTACATCGAGGCGAGCGGGACGACGTTTGCGGATTATTTGCGAATTTTCGAGACGCACCGCGCGGAACTGTTGCGCGATCCGAAATTCAAGCCGCACGATTACCCCGACACGGTAGCGACAACGTGGACGATTTCGTTCAACGCGGTTGCAGCGGAATCCCCCGCCGCCCTTACGCTGATGAACCTGTGCGCGTTCTTTGCGCCGGACGAGATTCCATTGGATATTCTTGTAGGGGCGACGCATGCGTCGCCCCTACCGAACGACGAATACGCGTTGGCGAACGCGTTGATTGCACTGCGAAAATATTCGTTGGTTGAGAAAACGGACATGACAATTGCCGTACACCGTTTGGTGCAAGCAATTGTACGCGAACGGATGACGGACGACGAACGCAAAATGTTTGCCGATACCGCCGTGCGAATCGTGGACGATGCGTTTCCGGGCGGCGACATTTCAACAGACCTAGATTCATGGCAAGATTGCGCCCGCTTGCTCACACACGCGCTTGCGGCTAGCGATTTTGCCGCAAGGCTGAACACTACCCCCGAGGCGACCGGGCGTTTGTTCAACCAAGCGGCACTCTATTTGAGAACCCGCGCCCAATTAGCGGAAGCCAAACAATTATTTGAACGCGCACTCGCGATTGACAAAGCCACCCTCGGTCCCAACCATCCCAACGTCGCCACCGCTGTCAACAATCTCGGCTCGGCGCTGATAGACCTCGGCGATCTCCCCGCCGCGCGTCAGTGCTTTGAACGCGCACTCGCGATTGACGTAGCCGTCTTCGGTCCCAACCATCCCAATGTCGCGCGCGACGTCAACAATCTCGGCATGGTGTTGAAAGACCTCGGTGACCTTCCCGCTGCGCGCCAGCGCTTTGAGCGCGCACTCGCGATTGATGAAGCCATCTTTGGTCCCAACCATCCCGACATCGCTACCGTCGTCAACAATCTAGGCGGTGTGAATTATGACCTCGGCGACCTTCCCGCTGCGCGCCAGTGCTTGGAACGCGCCCTCATGATTGATGAAGCCACCTTCGGTCCCAACCATCCCAACGTCGCCGCCACTGTCAACAATCTCGGTATGGTGCTGAAAGACCTCGGCGACCTTCCCGCCGCGCGCCAGTACGTAGAACGCGCACTCGCGATTGATGAAGCTATCTTCGGTCCGAACCATCCCAACATCGCTAAACGTGTCGACAATCTCGGTATGGTGCTGAAAGACCTCGGCGACCTCCCCGCCGCGCGGCAGCATTTCGAACGCGCACTCGCGATTGATGAAGCCACCTTCGGTCCCAACCATCCCAACGTCGCCACCGTCGTACACAATCTCGGTATGGTGCTGAAAGACCTCGGCGACCTCCCCGCCGCGCGGCAGCATTGCGAACGCGCACTCGCGATCTGGGAGACTTCGTTCGGTACAAACCACCCCCAAGTTGCCATCGCTGTCAACAATCTCGGCTTGGTGTCGCAATACCTCGGTGACCTTCCCGTCGCGCGCCAGTGCTTCGAACGCGCGTACAGAATTTGTTGCAATACATTCGGTGAAGATCACACATCAACAATTGCGGCACGTATAAATCTGCGCGGAATCATAGTGTTTCAGAAATTGCCGCGACCTTTGAGAACTGTCTTACGGATTGTCGAACACACCTTAACAGGAAAATTCGCACAAAGTATCAACAGGTACTCCCAAGAAGCAATTCGAAAGAAACGCACACGACTATTGGAACGAGTGAACAAGCCGAAGTAGTCGCGACGAAACTAGACCTTCCAGGTTTTTAGAAACCTGGAAGGTCTCTTTATTCACGCCAGCGCAACCATCGCCAGCCCTGCCACCATCAACGCGGACGCAAACACGCGCACCGCGCCGAACTGTTCCTTGAGCCACAGCCAACCCAACAGCGCGCCCATCACGACACTCGTCGCGCGCACCGCGCCCACATAACTCGCCGCGGTCAGCGTCATCCCGGTCAGCGCGAGCAAATAACTGCCAACTGTCGCGACGCTCCCCATCACGATGCGCCGCCAATTCGCGCGCCATTCACGCGCCGTGCTCGCGCGATTGCCGCGCGCCCACACAAACGGCGCGTACCCAATCGCGATGCCAGCATACACCCACACATTGTATACGAGTGGCGTCGTATGCCCCACGCCCATTTTGTCGAGCGTTGAATAGACTGACACACACAGCGCAGCGAGCAACGCGAATTGCGTGGGACGATGTTTGACCGAGCGGAGCGGTTTCCACACATCGTCGAACGAACGGAGCGACGCGAGGTAAATGCCGATCATCAACAGCGCGATGCCGGCATAACCCAGGATTGGCAAACGTTCGCCGAGAAAGATCGCGCTCCACAGCGCGATGAACAGCGGCGGCGTCCCGCGCGCGATGGGATACACTTGCGAGAGATCGCCGTTATCGTACCCGCGCGAAATCAGCGCGACGTACGCAATTTCGGCGACGAGACTGGGGAGAAGATAGAGCCACGTTTCGAGCGGCAGAGCGAGCGAGGTCTGCGTTACGACGAACAGCGCGTTCCACACCGCGCCAACCGCAACGCCCCACCACATAAACGCGGATGAATCGCGCGCGTCCTTGGCGAGAAAATTCCAAAACGCGTGGAGCACCGCGGCGGCAAGGACAAGGAGAATGGCAAGTGCGGGCATCGGGGGCAGTGTTCAGGATTCAGTATACAGTGTTCAGAACTGAACACTGTATACTGAATCCTGAATTCCGAATTCTCACCTGCGGTCTTCTTCGATGAGTTTACGCTTGAACACTTTGCCCACAAACGTCTTGGGTAACTGATCGCGGAACTCGACGAGACGCGGCACGGCGTACGCTTCAAGGCGCATTCGGCAGAACTCCATGAACTCTTCCGCCGTCGCGACTTCGCCTTTCTTCAACACGACGTATGCCTTGACTGCCGTATCACCTCCATCCGGCGCAACGCCCGCAACCGCGACTTCTAGAACCTTGGGATGTTCGTACAACACTTCTTCGACATCGCGCGGATAGACATTGTAAACGCCCGCGAGAATCATATCCTTTTTACGATCAATGATTTGAAAATACCCGTCGTTATCTTGGCGCGCGAGATCGCCGGTGGACAGCCACCCATCCGGGCTTAACACCTGCACGGTCTCGCTCGGACGATTCCAATAACCACACATCACTTGCGGACCGCGCACCGCGAGTTCGCCAATCGCGCCGACCGGTACGTCGAGCCGCGTTTGCAAATCCACGATTTTCGCTTCGGTGTCCGGCAACGGCACGCCAATCGTGCCGGTTTTGCGATGACCGTAGATCGGATTCGCGTGCGTCACCGGACTGGCTTCCGTCAAGCCATATCCTTCGACCAATTTCGCGCGCGTCAGTTTCTCGAATGCCTCTTGCACTTCCAAGGGCAATGGCGCCGCGCCGCTCACGCACGCGCGAATCGTTTTGAGACCGTACTTGCGAACGTTTGGAAAATTGTTGATCGCGACGTACATCGTCGGCACACCCGGAAAGAGCGTCGGGCGATAACGCGCGATGACTTGCAACACCTCGCGCGTCGAAAAGGTCGGCAGGAGAACGAGCGTCGCGGCAATCGAAATTCCCAGGTTCAAGCAGGTCGTCATTCCGTACGAATGCGAAAAAGGCAAGACGCTCAGGACCACTTCTTCGCCGTCTTCCACATCCGAAAGCCAATGCCGCAACTGCACCGTGTTGGCAACGACGTTCGCGTGCGTCAACATCACACCCTTGGGCAAATCGGTTGTGCCGCTCGAGTACTGAATCAGCGCGAGATCGTCGGGCGTCACTTCGACCGTCGGCGACGCGCTCGACGCGCGCGTGAGCAACTCTTGAAACGCGTACGTGTTCGTTTCGCCGCGCAGATCAATGCGATGTCCCTCGCGCGATTCGCGCACAATCGAAAACAGAACGCGCCGCGGCGCGGCAAAGTACTCTTTGATGTTCGTCAGGATCACGTGTTTGAGCGGCGTTCCCACGCGCACAACTTTGATCGCGGGATAAAAATTGCTCAACGCGATGATCGTCTCCGCGCCCGCATCGTTCAACTGATGCGCGAGCTCGTCCACATTGGACAACGGATTGAGACTGACGACGATCGCGCCAATTTTCAGCGCGGCATAGTACGCGATCACCATCTGCGGCGAGTTGGGCAAGAGCAGCGCGACGCGGTCACCTTTCTTGACGCCAAGATTACTCAACGCATTCGCCAAACGATTCGTCGCGTCGTTCAACTCGCGATACGATAGCGCGCGATCATAAAAGACGACGGCGCGCTGATTCGGAAACCGCCGCGCGGCGGATTCGAGAAAACGAAAGAGCGGTTGCGACGGATACGCGACGGAGTACGGCACTTGTTCTTCGTAATGCTTGAGCCAGGGACGTTGCTTGACCAGGTCAATTACCTGGCGCTCGCGTCCTTCGCGCCACGTCACCGCGCCGCCGCCGAGAAAACGCGTGATCGCACGGTTAACCGCGTCGGGACGTTCGAGTTGCACCATGTGCGCCGAGACCGGGATTTTCGCGACCTGTGCGCCGGGAATCCGGTCGGCGACCGCGTCGTACGCGGAACGCTTGAAGGTGATGTCGCGATGACCCAGGATGACAAGCGTCGGCACGCGCACGCGCGGCAAAGTCGTGTTGCCGTCCCACTTGACCATCGCGTTGTAATACATCGCTTTCAACACGTGCGCGGGTGCGGAGACGTTGCGCGGGAAGCGCGCGCGAACCACTTCGGCAATCGCGGTGGGGAGTTTGAACGCGAAACGCAACAAGCCGTTGAGCGAAAATTCAACCGAGGTTCCGGTGAGAACGAGGCGCGCAACGCGATCGGGGTGTTTGATCGCGTACGACGCGGCAATCGCGCCGCCAAAGGAATGTGCGAGCAAGTCGAATTTCGGCGGCAGGCGCAACGCTTCGACCACGCGTTCGACATCGCCGACCAGCTCGTCCATCGTGTACGCGCTCGCCGGGCAATCCGACGAACCGTGACCGCGCACATCCAACGCGATGACGCGATTTTTTTCGGCGAACTCGGTGAGCTGTTTTTCCCACTGCAGCGCGTATCCGCCGAAACCGTGAATGAACAGCATCGTGCGTTCCGCCGGAAAACGCCCCGCGTCAATCACGCTCAATGTGACGAGCGGATATTCGGACACTACCACTTGCTTGCGATAAAGATCAAGGTCGAGGAGAGGCATCATCACCTCTGAAGAATTTTGGGTTTATGATTTTGGATTTTCGATTTCGCTTGCAGATTTCAAATCTGAAATCATCAATCGCAAATCTTAAATCTGCTCCAGCCACCACGCGATGCGCGAGGGGATCCACTCGCACAGCGCGTCCCAGGGCATCAACATTTCGCGCGTGACCGGGAATCGTTTGGTGAAATTCCACGACGGCACGAACGCGCGCGGCTTGAGATACGCGCGTACGCGCGCGTCGGCTTCTGATGCCTTGTGTAACTTACCGCGAAACAACTCGTTTTCGAGCAAGCCATCCTTGCCCGCGTCCGGTCCGGCTTCTTTCTCCGCCCACTCGCGGATTTCGTCGAACGGCGCAATGCTCGCCGCCATGGCGTGCTTGCCGGGTTGCGCGAGCAAAACCGGGTGCATGCCTTCGAGCTTTACATCTTCTGCGGGACCGAACATGCCATGCCACGACGCCTCGACCGCGACAACCTCGCCGTTCGCACCGACGAATGTCCACGCGTGTTCGAGTTCGTAGAGATGCCCAATGTCCCAGTCCCACCATAACGCATACTCGATGGCGCGCGTCGCTGGATAGCCCGCACTGCCCCACTCAACGCGGCGCTTGAATGAGGGTGACGCGTCTTCGTGATCGAAAATCGTGTACCCTGCCGCGACAACTGCGAATGGCTCGCGTTCGTCGGCGAGAATAATCGGCGCGTACCGCGCGGCAAGGTCGAGCATTTTTTCGTCTTGGGTAACTTGAGGTAATTGTGAAGCGTTCATATCGGGTTGTGGGAATTTAGGCAAAAACCAAACGCCCTTTGGGTTCTGGGCTGGGGCGTCCCAATTCTTGCGCGGTTTCAATCCATTCGCGGATAATCGTTTCAACATTCCCCAACGCTTCCTGATATGTCGCGCCAGCCGCTATGCAACCGGGCAATTCGGGAACCTCCGCAACAAACGCGTTATCTTCGGCGCTCCAATAAATAATCACTTTATAACGAATCATCCTCGCCTCCCAACTTGTATCTGAGAATGACACCACTCAAACTAATCGAATTCAAACACCACTTTGACCGACCGCTCACGACTGCGCTTGTTGACGACATCGAACGCGCGCGCGTACTCGTTCAGCGGAAACTTGTGCGTAATCATCGGCGAGAGGTCCACCTTGCCGCGCGCCATCAGATCGAGCGCGAGGTCGAACGTCTTCCAACGCTCGCCGCGAAAATCGTCATGCCCGTACGTGTACGTGCCTTTGAGATGCAACTCTTTCATCCAGATCGGCGTCCAGTCCACGCCATTCGGCACCGCCGCGAGTCCGGCGAGCACGACGACGCCACTCGCACGCGTAAATCGCAACGCGTCGTCAATCGAATCCGCGTTGCCGACACACTCGTACACGACCTCTGCTCCACCGATGAGCACCGGCTTGCCGAGAATCGGTTTGAGCAACTTGCCATTGACCGCACGTGCGAATTCCGCAAAGTGATTTGCATTGCGCGATGCGGAAATCACCATGTCCGCGCCAAACTTTTTCGCCAGTTCTTGCTGGATGCCATGCCGCGCGAGCACGATGATGCGCGCCTTGCTCTCCAGCGCGC
Organism: Chloroflexota bacterium; assembly: GCA_016219275.1. Lineage (NCBI taxonomy): Bacteria > Bacillati > Chloroflexota > Chloroflexota bacterium. The sequence goes on along the minus strand of JACRBM010000086.1, from coordinate 64,132 downwards.
GCAGAGCCGCGATGATGCCCAAGCCAATCACGCCCGCGCCAAAGACAAGCACCGTCTCATTATCGCTCGGCAGGTTCGCAAGCACCGCGTGCAAACTGGTCGCGAACGGCTCGACGAGCAACGCGTTCTCGTCGCTCACCGCATCGGGCACGCGATAAACCTGGGACGCGTGCGCGAGATAGTACGGACTCCAACTTCCGCCGGTATCGCGACAAGAACCCAAAATCAGCCCAGCCGAAATCGTACCTTCGGTAATCCGTTCGCACAATTGAATATCGCCACGCGCACAGCACTCACACAAATCGGCAAACCCGCGCGGCTTGCACCACAACGTCGGCTCAATCACGACGCGCTCGCCCATCGCAACATCACGCACGCGCGAACCCAGTTCCAAAATCGTCCCCACATTTTCGTGACCGATGACAAATGGAAACGAAGTCACCGCCGACGCCGCGGGACTGTTGTGCAAATGAAGCAAATGATTGTCACTGCCGCAAATCCCGCCATACCGCGTTTTGATTTTCACCCATTCGTCGTTTGGCAAGCGCGGCTCCGGCGCATCCACGTATTGCGTGCAGGAAAGTCCGCTCCACAAAATCGGCTGATAGATTTTCCCAAGCGCGAGTCCCAGGGCATAACGCGGAATCGCGGCATTGAATTGAATCGCTTTCATCCTTGTCCCTTGGGTTGAGTTTTTTCGATGCGGCGCGCAGTGACGAGACCCCAATCGTCTTTGTGACTCGTCACTTCGGAAAAGCCGGTCGCTTCCAACATGCCGCGATATTCGACGAACGGATACACGTCGCCGTCCGCGCTAAAGAGCAAGGGTTCCATCGCGGCGAGCGGCACTTCGCCTGGACCTTTGTGGTCGTCGTCCAGGATCGGCGCGGTGATGACGATGCGTCCGTTCGGCACGAGCGATTCGTACGCCTTGCGGAACGCGCCGATGATTTGCTCCGGGCTGAGGTACTGCGTGATACTGCTAAACAACACGAGGTCGAACGAATCGGGGCGCGCGTCAAAGTTGAGCGCATCGCCGGCGACGAAGGAAACCTGGGACGCGATGCCCATCGCCTCGGCGAGTTGCTTGGCGTACGGCAGAATCATCGCGCGGTCGAGCGCAACCACGCGCGCAACGGAAAATCGTTTCGCGAGCGCGAACGACGTGATGCCGGAACCGCACGCGACATCGAGCACGCGCAACGTTTTGAGATCGGAGGCAATCGCGACCTTGTCCCACATCGCGTTATAGTCGCCGAGTTGTCGTTGCCAATCCGCCAGATGCGACGCGGCATAGCCCGCCCAGATCGGTTCGAACGCGTCGCTCGCCGCCGCGACCATCGGCTTGCCGGTGCGGACTGTCTTGCTTAACTGTCCGCGCGCATCCCACGCTAATCCACCCAGGAAGGCGTCGCCAAAGTACGTAGGCTTGCCTTTCACGAGAAACGCGTCCGCGGTTGGCGATAGTTTGTATTCGGTGCGGTCGCGCGACAACAAACCGATAAAGCACATCGCGTCGAGCAAGATGCGGGTGCCGCGTTCGCCCGCACCGCCGATGCGCGCGAGTGCTGGCACCGTGCGATGTCCTTCCGCGATTCGCGTACAGACTTCGAGTTCAATCGCGGCTTTGAGTACCGCAGTCTTGGCTAGCCCAAATAACAAATCATCCAACACTTCGCGATTGGCAGAATCTTCAACGCGCGTCGCGCGACGAGCCATAGCACACTCCGATCAAAAATTTTCTCTTCGCGATTATACCTTAGGACACGACAAAGCACAACCAACATAGAACAAGGAAGCAGGGGAGCCCGGGTGCAGGGGAGATTTTTTCACCCCCGCGCCTCTGCTCCCCTGCTCCCACACAAAATGCAATGAGAATTTCGACGTACTTATTCCCAGCCGCGCAAGATGCGTTCGAGTTGGCGCAGATGGTCGGTTTCTTCCGCCAACAATTCTTCAAGTCGCAATTTCAAACCGATTTCGCCGGCGAGTTCGGCTTGTTTGGCGCGTTCGCGGTATTCGAGCACCGCTTCGCGCTCGAGCGCGAGATCGTTGTCGAGCATTTGCCGTAACTCTTTCGCCTCGCTGAGTTTCGGCGACGCGAGTTTCGGGACACCACCCAGGTTTACGATTTGGTCGCATAGAAACGCGACGTGCTTGAGTTCGTCTTCGGCTTCGCGGCGTAGATACGGCGCAACCGTCACCGCGCGGATGCCAAGTAAAACAGACGATTGGTACATATATTGCAAAACCGCGCGCAGTTCGCGTTCCAAATCGCTTTGCAAACCTTCGAGCAGTTTTTGAGTTTTGCGATCAGCCATAAACCCTCTCTTGGATTTTCGGTTTTCGATTTCAAACTTGCCACCCACCATCCGCCACTCACACATCCACCCACTTTTTTTCTTGCGCCGCGCACCGAATCGCGTGAACGATTCGCGCGGCTTGAACTCCATCGTGAAAATCCGGAAACGGTTTCGCATCTGGCGCATGATTGATTTTTGCGACGACACGCTCGAACAACTTGACCATGCTCCACATCAACGGGTCGCGCGGATTGTCGCCGAGTTCGAGTCGTTTCGGAATCGGCAGAATCGCCATTTCGCGATCCCCGTCGCGCCTGCCGAGCAAGCCGCCGCCCTGCACGACGAGCGTACCGCTCGAACCGTACGCGCTCATCGTCCACCCCGGATCGTGACGCGCGCCCGAAACGAAATTCACGCGCGCCTGCCCGCTGCGCGCGAAACGAAGCACACACCAGAACGCGTCGTCGCCGGTGACGGTTTGTAGTTGGATGCCATCGCCTTTTTCTTTCGCGCGCTTGATCGTCGCAAAGTGGGTTTGCCGTTCCGCGAGAACCGCGACCACATCGCCGAACCACCAGCGCAAAATATCGAAAAAGTGCAGACCCAGTTCCGCCAAAATACCGCCGCCGCGCGCATCGTCCGCCGCCCAATTGCCATGTTCGTGTCCCCAGGGTTGCTCGAGCGTCATCGTCACGTCAACCCGATGCAATACACCCAGGTACTCTTCATCAATCAGTTCTTTGGCGTACGCGAGCGCGGGCAAGAAACGCATTTCAAAATCGAGCGCGTGAACCAACGCATGTTCGCGCGCCAAGGCGAGTACTGATTCGGCATCGCGCACATTCACGCCCAACGGCTTTTCGCAAAGGACGTGCTTGCGCGCGTGAATCGCCGCGCGCACGAGATCGTTCTGCGTTTCGGGCGGCGTTGCGATGCTGACGAGATCAACGTCCGGCAGTTGCATCAACTCTTTCGCGTCGTCACACGCGCGCGCGATTTTGTATCGGCTTGCGAGTTCATTCGCGCGCGCGATATTTTGATCGCACACCGCCGCGATTTCGACGCCGCGCACGCGGCGAAACGATTCGATCTGAAGTTGCCCCCAGCCCAAGCCGACGATGCCGACGCGAACGGGCTTCATTCCTCGTTCCCAAATTTCAGCGAATCTTCGCCCGAGATATTGATGAGCCGCTTGACCGGCTGACGCACCCACAAATTCAGCACGTCCACCTCGTCAACTTTTTCGAGCCGCGCGCCCACGATCTCAACTTGTCGGCGCAAGCCATCCATCTGACGATAATCGAGCCGCGTCGGACGATGTTCGCGCCACGCGCGCTGGCAACGCTCCATCAACTCCTCGCCCTTGAACGAACGCACCTGGCATGCCGCAACGATGTACGCGGAACTTCCTTCCAGCACGGACAACGACCACGGGTCCATCACCACACGAAAATCCGGCGTCGGTCCTTCGATGATCGTAATCAATTCGGGGTCTATTGAATTTGTCACTTGCCTCTCCACTCCGGTTTCCGTTTATTGAGAAACGCGTCCATCCCTTCACGTTGGTCTTCGGTCGCGAACAACAAGTAGAATGAACGACGCTCATATTCCAATCCTTCGCCCAACGACATTTCGTACACTTTGTTGACCGACTCTTTCGCGAGGCGCACGGCGAGCGGCGGCTTGGACGCAATGTCGCGCGCGAGCGACTTGGCTTCATCCAAATACGTTTCGACCGACACGACGCGCGACACGAGTCCGCGTCGCTCGGCCTCGCGCGCGTCCATCGTCTTGCCGGTGAGGATCAACTCCATCGCGCGCGATTTACCAATGGCGCGCGGCAATCGTTGCGTGCCGCCCGCGCCAGGAATCACGCCAATGTTGATTTCCGGTTGTGCGAATTGCGCGGACTCGGACGCGAGAATGATGTCGCACGACATCGCGAGTTCACAGCCACCGCCCAGACAATACCCGCTTACCGCCGCGATCATCGGCTTGGTAATTTTGCGAACGCGATCCCAGGTCGCGATCCAATCGTGCTTGAGCATTTCGACCGGCGACGCGTCCTTCATCGCGCTAATATCCGCGCCGGCGCTGAACGCGCGCGCACTACCGAAAATCACGCAACACCGCACCGCATCGTCCGCGTCGAATTGCTCCAACGCGCTCACGAGCTCCGTCATCAATGCGCCGTTCAACGCGTTCAACACTTTGGGGCGATTAAGTTGAATCAAGCCCACCGCATCTTCAGTCGCGGCGATCACATTTTCGAATGGCATTGTCGCGTCTCCTCGTCACGCGCGCGTCACGCGCACCGCGCCCAGTCCCACGTGCGCGGTCAAATTCAACTTGCGCGTCGCCGTCGCGTAATCCTGGGATTGAAATTCGACATGCGGGTCAATCCCGGCGTCCTGTTCGTCGAACAAACGCGCCTCGCCCATCCCGGCGCTCGCGCGCACGCGCAGCGCGAGATCGCGCGGCACAGTCACACGCAACTCGCCGATGCCTTGCGACGCCTCGACCACGTTCTCGCCATCAAGGAATGTAGCGCGCGTGAGATCCACCCGCGAGTCACCGATGCCGTACGAAAATTTTTCGCGGCGTATTTCCTTACCGCTCAAATCAGGACGATATTCGCCGATACCGGCGAAAACGTCGCCGCTGCTGTGTCCCCAACCCGGCACGAACGCGCGCGAAACGAGCCACACGCCGATCAAAATCAGAAACAGCGGACCCAACATGTCCCAACGAAAAATAAAAATGTTGAGGTTGCCCAACAACAAGAGTACACCAAGTCCGATCAAGACCAATGCGCCAAAAACGCGTCCCGTTCTCACTTTGCCTCCTGCACCTTGGCAAGCACTGCTTTCTCGCGCGCGTAGCCAATCTGCGCGACATGTTCGAGCGTGTGATGATAGTTGTGCATCGTGATCCAGTCGAGGGAGATTTTTTTGTACTCGGGATGCCCCGCCCAGTTCGCCCAATCCTTCTCGGTCGTCTTGCGGAGCAACGCGACCAACTTGCGCCGCGCGGCGCGAAATTCACGTACGATGTTTTTGATCGGTTCGTCCGGCGAATAATGCTCGCGCTGCCACGCGTTCTGATCGAACGACGCGACGGTGGGATGCGCTTCTTGCGTGATACGGATCGTCCGCGCGAGAAAAACGTGTTGCTCGGTATCGCGCATGTGTGCGACGACTTGATGAATGCTCCACTCGGTCGGCGCGGGCACCGCACGAATGTCTTCTTCGGAAAGTTGCGCGAGGTACGCGACAAACTCGTTGCCGCTCGTTTCCAGACGATCCATCAAAGCTTTGCGCGCACGATTCATTTGATCCTCCACGGGAAACGCTCGGGGAGCGTTCCCTACCTGGTTGGTGGCATTATAAACGCAGTGCTAAAACACTGTCAAACGAATCAAGGCATCAACGCAAACGTCGTCCCATCCCACCGATACACGCGTTGTGTCGTCCGCCGCGCGACCTCGCGGTCGAGGTTCGCCAAGCCCTGGTCGTCTTTGGCGTACTCGATACGCGTCGCCTCAACGATGATTTCATCAAACCCATCGCCGTCGAGATCGGCGAGACGAATCGTCGGCTCGACAATCGCGTACTCGGCTTGATTGACCGCGCCGGTATTGTCGCTTCCGATCTCTGCCGACCACAGTTCCACGAACTGTGGATCATCCCATTGGTACAAAAATGCCGCGATGGTGGTGATGCCCATCCGCGTCGCGCTTGTGAGGATGAGCATTTCATTCTGTCCATCGCGATCAAAATCGGTTGCGCGCTCAATCGTCACCTCGAACGTCAGCGGCGAGAGATCGGTCGGAAAAAGAAACGCGCGCTGAGTTGGGACCAGTTTGCCCTCGCGCTTTTGAAACAGTGCGAGGAACGAACCCATCGGCGCGTACTGTTGCGCGAGATCGGGCGTGAGACGCGGCGCTTGGTGCGCGACAATCGCCGCGAGTTCCGGCGCAGTACCCTGAACGAACTGTCCCTCGACGCGCGAGGTAATCCACAGTTGCCAATCCGGATCGTCGTTCACGGTGAACGCGTCCACGATTGGGACGAGTTTCATATTCGGGAACAGCGCGCCGAGTAACGCGCGCGTGTCCGTATCATCGAATTGACGCGGGCGCGGAGTGGACGACGGAACAATAATGGGAAGCGGAGTACTGAGCGGTTGATGTGTTGGCGTGGGCGCGATCAATGTCGCCGTTGCGGGTACGCGCGATGGGGTGGACGCGGGGATCAACACGCGCGTTGGCGTTGGTGTGGGCAATGGAATTGGCGTAGGCGCGGCGCATGCGACAAGCCACAGTGTAAACAGGAAACTTGATACAAGTCGCGCGCGCGCCATTGCGATTCACCTTATTTTTTGAAATAATCGGCGTTCTTTTGAATAAACGATTTCCACTGCGCCGGCACATCCTCTGCCGGATAAATCGCACTGACCGGACATTCGGGCGCGCACGCGCCGCAATCAATGCACTCGTCCGGCTGGATGTACAACATTTCGTCGCTGTCCGTTCCGTGAATGCAATCCACGGGACACACATTCACGCAGGATTTATCTTTCACGCCGATGCACGGCTCGGCAATCACGTATGCCATGGGTCCTCCATTTTAGATTTTGGATTTTGGTTTTTCGATTTACGATTTAAAGTGCACGCGCGGCAATTCAGCCAAATTGATTTCGCCGATGCGTTCCGCACCAAGCGCTTGAACTTGAGCGAGCACGCGCGATGCTTCATCAATCAGTCGCGCGACATCCACACCCAGGCAATGCGGCGCGTACGGGCGCAGATAGTTGATGCCGCGCGTCAACACTTTGACCGCGCCGTTATAGTTGCAACGCGTGAGGTGATGAAAGCCAACACCAACCTGCAAAATTCCCTTGAAGAAATTACGAATGTTCGCGTTCGTTTCCGCGCGCCAAACTTGTTCGAGCGTTTCGTGTTGCTGCCAGTACTCGCCGCGATTGAACTGCTCGAACGCGTAAATCATCTGCGGGGTTGGGTAATCACTAGGACAATCCATCGTCCCACCACTCGCTTACGATTTGCGTTTCTGTTTCTGTTCGTACATCGCGCGATACGCTTTTTCTCGCGTCGGGTAACTCATCGCCGCAAAGATGGACAGCGCGATAGACATCGGAAAGAAAAAGAGCAACGCCGCTACGAGTTCGTGCGTTGTGATCGCAATGCCGAACGCCATAACGCCCGTCATCCATGCGCGCACGAATATTTCCCGGTTCAACGATGGCTTGCCAGTGTTGGCAGAGTATTGCTGATTGAGAACTGGGACAATCACCATCAGGAACGCCAGGACAATCAGAATCCACCACGATTCCATCGGAGATTTTCCTTCAACCTTGCAAAGGTTTACAAACCTTCGCAAGGTTGAGCAGTCACCTAGATTTTTTCGATGCGCACGCGCGACAATTCCATCCACTGCCGTTGTTGCATCGCCATCCGCCCAAAAAAGAAATCGCGTCCAGGACCCATCGCGGTGTAATTGTTGTCAATCCACGCGACAAAACCGAGCGCCATGCGCGGTGGGTTCGGCGCGCGCGCGACCTCAACCTCGTCTACGAAAAAGCGCGCCTCGTGTGCAAGCCAATCGAGACGATATGCGTGCCACTCGGTGAGCGACACATCGTCGAGCAACGTCTCGTGCGCGCCGACGCGCAACTGCGCGAGATGAAATACCAGTTTGCTCATTCCCGGCAAACGAAAAACAAAATTGCCGAGCGCCATCGTCAGTTTATCCGCCTTGCCGCCATTCAGCATTGCGGCTTTCCAACCATGCCCGCGCACGTTCGGTACGAACGACATATCGCTCTGCGGCGACGCGTAGAAAAACCACAGCGCGTTCGGCGGCGTGTCCACGTTACCGACCCAGTCGAACGGATCGTTCCAAAATCCGAAACCTGCCGTGCCAAGCAACTCGCCGGCGTGATGGCTAAAGCGCGCACGAACGGTCATTCGCAACGGCGGTTGCCACGGCAATTTGTGACGCGGCGCAGTGCGATGATCGTCCAGCTCCGCATCCGATAACTTGTCGTCTTCCGCGCCGTTCAACACAAAACGCATCACACCCGGCGCGTACTCCAAATCACCCAACCCGATACAAAAACGAACCCAGTATGGCAAAGCGCCTTTTTCAAATCGGTCGTCAATCATCCTTCGACAAATTTCCGCAAAAGATTTGGCAGTTCCGCCGCCATCATCGAACGCGCGATCACTTGATCGCAGCCCGCGCGTTTCGCGGCTTGCATCTGCTCGACATTCTTATGCGAGCCGAACGCGAGTACGCGCGCGCCGCCTTGCTTCGCCGACGCGACGATGCGCGCCCAGTCCGGCGCATCGAGCGCGACAATCACAAGCGCGGGCGATTCGCGCGCGATCACTGTCTCCACCGCGTCGCCCACGTTCAGCGCGACCACGCGATAGCCGAGGCGCTTTGCAGCATCCTCAACGCGCGTTGAGAACATTAGGTCAGGAATCGAAAAAAGAATCGTTGGCATTTGGCAAATAGCGAATTACGAATTACGAACCACCAATTACCAATTACGCATTTGCAGATCACCCATCACTCGTCGCCTGCACCCATTTGGCATTCGTCACCGCGAGCAAATCCTTCACCGCGAGGCGCACGTCCACGCCGCGTTGTCCGGCGCTGATGTGAATCTGGTCGAGCAAACGCGCGGGTTCGTCCAGGCAAATCTCGAAACCGCGATTCAACAACGCGAGCGCGCTGATGCCGCCCACTTGCAGACCGGTCAACTCTTCCGCTTCGCGTTGCGTCGCCATCCGCAACTTTTTTTCATTCACCGCTTTCGCCAGCGATTTCAAATCCACTTCGCGATGTGAGGCAATCATCACCAGAATCGGTTTACCGGCTTTGGGCGAGTCGCGCAGAACGACGAGCGTTTTGTACACATCCTCGACCGGCGCACCGAGAAGTTGCGCCGCATCTGTCGCCGCGTGAAACTCGCCGGACACGTCGTACGTCGTGGCGGTGTATGCAATTTTACGCGCATCGAGCAAGCGCATCGAGTTGAGTTTGTCAGCCATGTCCGATTTGGATTTTGGATTTTCGATTTTACAATCGCAAATCCAAAACTATACAAACATTGCGTCAATCAACGCGTGAATCACCGCGAGCGGCAGAACGTTGCGTGTGCGTTGGTACGCGAACGCGAACACCGCGCCGAAACCCATTTGAAACGTCAGCAACGTGATCCACGCTTCGCGCCAATCGCGTTGCGTGAACACGAGATAGTTGATCGGCAAGTGCGTCAAGCCGAAAATGACCGATACGCCGAACACCGCCCACGCCGAGTTGCGCCACCACGCTTCGAGCCGCGTCAATAAAATCGCGCGGAACAACATTTCCTCCGGCAAACCGGCGGCGAAGAAAAACTCGCCGAGCGATTTCCCGTACGCGGGCAAATCGGTCGTATGCCGATAAATCCCATAACCCAGCAACGCTAACAGCACGGGCAAACAGATCCACCACGCGCGCCAACTCCAACTCAAACCCTGGGCGCGTAGACCGTACCCCGCGCTCAGCAACACCAGTCCGGGAAAAATCACCTGCTCGATCATCTTGGGTAGAATTTCGATTTCCCAGTTTTTGTAACATTGGAAATTGTCCGTCAGAAAAAAGAACAGTCTGGCGCAAATCCCGGCGCGCCACATCACCCACAGAATGATCAGAGAAAACGCGAATAAGAATTCGACGCGCGGTTTGCGAACCGGCGGCGCGGGCGATGCGCCCGAGCGCGACATCCACCAGAACACGGCGGCAATACCCAGCATTTGCGCGAAAATCTCGACCCAGTTCCAATTATCGCGCAGAAAAATCAGCGCGCCCCAGGGCAAGAGCAACAACATAATCGTTGCAATTGCTGCGCGATCATCGAGTATGCCACTCACCATGCCGCGCACATCGCGCCACACCGCCGCAAGATAAGCGCGCGGGGAGAAGTTAATCTGCCGCAACGACTGCCTCGGCGCGCCGCGGCGCTGGACGATTGACGAGATACACACCCAGGATGATCGTGACGCCGCCGAAGAGTGTGATCGGCATAATCGGCTCACTCAACACAAACGCCGCGATCACCATCGTGACGAGCGGTTCGAGGTAAATGAATGCCGCCGCTTGCGACGCATCAATGTGCGCGAGCGCATCGTACCAGAAAATGTATGCCACGCCGGAACAAAAGATTCCCAGGAACGCAATCGCGATCCAGCCCTCGCGCGTGAGGTTGCCGATTTCGTTCCAGCCCTGTGCGACGCCCCAAAACGGGAGAATTATGAGCCAGCCAATCGCCATCACATACGCCATCATCAACGTCGGCGGTAGGCGGCGGAGAACCGGTTTGCTCGCGACCGAAAAGATCGCCCAGTTGAGCGCGCTCGCGAGCGCAAGCAAATCGCCGAGCGTGCTCGGTAAATGCAACGCGTCGCCGGAGAAATCGCCTTTCGTGACGACGATGATCGCGCCGGCGAACGCAATGACCAAGCCGAAAATTTTCGTGACGCTGAATAATTCTGCGAGGAACATCCCGGCAAGAAGCGCAGTAAAAACCGGACTCAGCGCGACGAGCCACGCCATACTGCCCGCCGAAGTGAACGTGAGACCGGTCGCTTGTAACCCTTGATGAATCGTGATGGCAATGAACCCGAGAACAGCGAGGAGAAGTAAATCCCGTAAACTGACACGTTTGGCGAGTCGCATTCGCCACACGGCAAACGCGAGAATCGCAACGCCGAAAGCAAAACGCACGACGATGAGCGTCCACGGCGACACGTCACGCAGCGCGGTCTTGGTCGCGACGAAGGACGCGCCCCACAACACCGCGGCGATCAACGCCTTGGCGCGATTGAGTGTATCGGTTGACATTGTGGCGGCATTATAGCACGGAAACCGCGCGCTCTCAAGCCGAGAACGAATTTCGTTTTACGCGCGACTGATGGCATAATACAAAGTATCTGCGAATTTCATTGGACGCGGATAAACGCGGATTATTTTCTTCCTCTCCGCGAATTACGCGAATTGCGCGAATAAAAAAATTAGCGGAGATTCGCGTAATTCGCGGAAAGAAAGGATTGGACTATGGAGTACCACCACGAGGTCGTCGCGTTTTTGAAATCGAACGCGCTCAAGCACATCGTCCACTTGAAGATGATTGACGCGTATGCCGAGCAGATGATTTGCCATTACGCGCAACACGACGCGGAACAAGGCGTCTTGATGCTACTTCCAACGCTGGCGAACCCATTTGACGCCAAGACTTACCCACAATCTGAATTCGTTGTCTTGATTGCCGCGTCGAATCAGGATTGCGTTCAACGTCTTGTCACTCACATTCCCAGGAACCAAAACCTGATTTTCAAACTCGTTGATGACATGACGCGCCAAGTTGTGATTAACGAATTCCCTTCAACTCGCATGACCGCCTTTATCTCGTATACGACGGACACGCGACGCTTGCGATCTCATCCGCAGGTCATCGCATCCCAGGTTTTAGATCAACGCACTTGTGCGTGTTATCGAGAGAACGGATACACATCCGAAGAAATGGAACGGTTCTTTGAACAGGGCGCGCGCTCGTTCACAATCTTTGAGCGCGACGAACCCATTTCAACTTGCTTCATATTTCGGAATTTCGAGAACATTTGGGAGATCGGCGGCGTGTACACTGTACCTTCTCGCCGAAGACAAGGATTCGCGCGTCCCGTTGTCGAAACGGCGCTCGCTCACGTACTCGCGTGCGGATATGCGCCCCGCTATCAGGTACGCGAAACGAATATCGCATCCATCCGGTTGGCGGAAACTTTGGGTCTGGAAAAATTTGTCGTTACAGAACATTTCGTCTACACCGCGATTAAAGTTGACGCGAGCGCACGATTGTCCGATTTTCCAATCACAAAACGGGCATCAGTCAATTGACTGATGCCCGTCTTCTTTTGACTGCAGAAATGATCGAGCAATCCGCGCAGCGTCATCACACTTTTTCCAACATCGCTTTCACTTCTCCCGCAACACGCTCCAACCCCAAACCGCGCAACTCCTCCGGCACCGCGCCGTCGAGAATCGCGTGACCGAGCGCGGACTCTTTAAACTCGCGCAAGTCTTCGAGATACACACTGTCAATTTTTTCGTCGCGCAGAATTTTGCCATCGCGCACCGTGACGATGCGATCCGCCGCGCGCGCGACTGCCGGGTTGTGCGTGACGACGATAAAGGTCGTACCTTGCTCGCGATTCAACCGGCGCAATAAATCCATGATCTCGTCGGTGCTTTTGCTATCGAGGTTGCCGGTCGGTTCATCCGCGAGAATGATCGCGGGTTGGTTCGCGAGCGCGCGCGCAATCGCGACGCGTTGCCGCTGTCCGCCGGACAGTTGATTCGGCAAAAAGTGAACGCGATCCGCCAAGCCCACCAGTTCGAGCAACCGCAACGCACGCGCGCGCCGCGCCGGGTCGGTCATCTTTTCTTCTTGCAGTGGCACTTCGATATTTTCGACCGACGTGAGCGTGGGAATCAAGTTGTGCAGTTGAAACACAAAGCCCACCGTCTTGGAACGAAAGCGATCCAGGTCGCGCACCTTTGCCAGGTCTTGCCCGTTGACCAAGCACACGCCACGCGTCGGACGATCCAGCGCGCCGAGAATGTTGAGGAGCGTACTCTTGCCACTGCCCGACGGTCCCATCACCGCGACGAATTCGCCCGCGAGAATTTGGAGATTGACGCCGTCAAGCGCGCGGACGCCCTCGCCATCGCCGTAAATTTTTGTCAGGTCTCTAGTTTCGACCACGGTTTTCTTTGCGTCTGCCATAACTACTCCATCTTCTACCATACGCCCGGCAACAAACGATAACGCACGCGCGCGGCGTACTCCCGATAACCCGCTAACTCGTTTTGCAACGTTTGATCTTCCAACGCCGTCCGCGCGATGACAGCAATGCCGGTCAACACCGCCGGCAGAAACACCCACAGCGTTCCCAACGCAATCGGCGTTATCAAATAACCGACGATGCCGCCGGCATAACCGGGATGACGCACCCAGCGATACGGTCCCGTGTTGACAACCGTATGCCCGCGCTCCGTTTGAATCCGCACCACCGCCGAAAAGAATTTGTTTTCCAGAAATGCCCAGATGCTGAACAGGTATCCCAGGATCACCAAAGCGAACGCCGCAATTTCCAACTCGACGGCGAGTGGCGGCGAAGCACTCAAGCGTTTGTCCAACCCGGCAACCAGCCACATCAACGCCGGACCGTACAGCGCGACGATCGGCATCAGCTGTTTGTCCCATGCTTTGGTGTTCCGATTCTCCGTCCAGCGCGCGCGTTCCATTGCAAGTTCGGGATACTTGCGCAACATAATCACCCGACTCATTATTGTCGAGATCGCAAGCACGCCAATCATAAGCCATGCTTCCCACCAGTCCAGGCGTCCTGCCGCAAGGAACATGATCGCGGCAGGGAATGCCGTTATCACAACCAAGCCCGCCACCGCTTTGCGAATGGTTGACTTGGACAACGCGGTTTGTTCCTGAGCATTCAATCCTTTTTCCATGACAACCCCCACGACAATTTTTATTCGCGAAGATTCGTGTTATTCGCGGATCAACTTTCACGCATTACGCATCACGCTTTACGTCCTCACCGCGTGTTGATCTCGACGTGCCCGGTCATGCCCCACCGCAACACGGGGTCGAGCTTTTCCACCTGAACCGTCACCGTGTAATTCGTGCCACCTTGCTTCGCCGATGCAATCGGCGCGATGCTCAACACCGTCCCATTAAATTTTTTCCCGGACAGCGCCTCAAACGTCACCGTGACGCTCTGTCCGATTTTCACGCGCGCGATACTCGTCTCGCTCAAATCGTCCGTCTCCAGGCGCAACGCGCTCAAGTCGCCGAGCGTGATGACGGACACGCCGGGCGCAACCGTTTCGCCCTCGCGCGCATTGAGCGCGGCAATCGTACCGCCGAACGGCGCGGTGAGAATCGTCGCGTTGAGCGCGGCAAGCGCCTGATCGAGACGCGCTTGCGCCGCCGCGATTTCTTCCGGGCGCGCGCCGGCTTGGACGCGATTCATATTCGCTTGCGCGACATTGACGGCGGATTCGGCGATCCGCACATCTTCCGCAATCGCGCCCTTCGTCACTTGCTTGTAACGCGCTTCGGCGATGCGGTACTCCTGGGTTGCCAGGTGCAACTTTTGACTCTCTGGGTACATACCAACCTGCGGATCATTTCGCACGCGGTCGTACTGCGATTGCGCGTCGCGCATGATGGCTGCCGTACTTTCGAGCGCGGCGCGCGCAATCGCGACATCTTCCACTACGACCGGCGCGCGCACCTTGGCAAGTTGCGCCTGCGCGTTCGCCAAGGTCGCCTGCGCGATCGCGATATCTTCTTTCGTCGGTCCGGCTTTTAATTGCGCGAGTTGTGCGCGCGCCGCCGCGACCGCCGCTTCGAGTTCCGCCGCTTCGAGTCGCGCCAATACCGCGCCTGGCTTGACCACGTCGTTCTCTGCAACCTCGACCTTGACGATTTTGCCCGGCACGGTGAAACCCAGGTTCGCCCGTTTGATCGGCAGCAACGTCCCCGATGCCGTGACCAGGTAATCGAGTTCGTCGAACGCCGCGACCGGCGTCGGCGTTGATTTCGGCGCGAGTGGATTGCTCCCGCCCGTCGCTAAAAACGCGCCAACCACCACGATCAACAGAATGATCCCGATAAACACATTTCGCTTTGACATTTTCACCCCCGCATTAGCGCGATGCTTGAAGATATTCCAACGCGCGCGCCGTCTCGATTTGCCATATCGCGTGCGAAATGTATGGCTTGAAGCCGAGTTCATTATTGATCTTGAGCATGGCGGCATTTGAATCCGCGTTGCCCGTCCGAACGAATTTCACTTGCGGACGCTCGCGCAATACTTTTTCCAACATCGCCGCTTTCAGCCAGCGTCCCAAACCATGCGTGCGAAATTCGGGAAACACGCCGGTGCCCGCCTGCTGTAAAATCTCCGGGCGATTCGGATGCCAAAAGACTTCAGTAAAGCCGGCAAACTTGGCAGTCGCGCGTTCACGCACGTACAGCGTCCACCGTTGCGCGCCGCGCTCGAGCGCCGATTTTTCCATCTGGCGTAAATGCTCGGGTGTGAACTTGAAATCTTCGAACTGTAAATCACCGCGCGGCGCGGTGTTCATCACTTGCAACAACTCGGAAATCGCTTGCAAGTCTGATTCTGGATAGGCGCGATCCCAAAATCCCAAATCGAAATCCGTCGCGCGCTCCTCGCCGCGCGCCAACCATTCGCGCAAGAGATCACGATTCAGTTCCGCGATTCTGAGTTGGTTCGTGTGCGTTTCGAGTCCCTTTTGCGCGCCGAGTCGCGCCATAAACACTTCGCCCGCCGGAATGCGTTCGCCCGTCGTTCCGATGAGCAAGCGCCGTCGTTCGCGCGTCGCGGTCTCGGCAATCTGCGCGAGTAAAATACGCGCCAGACCTTGACGACGAAATTCCGGCAACACCTCGATTTGCATTTCGGCAAGATGCCGATTCTCTTCCGTCATCAAGCAAGCGATGTTACTCGTCGCGACGAACTGCATCGCTCCTACGCGTGTGACGCCCCACGCCGTAACGTTGACGAATGCCGGAATGTTGCGCCAACCGCGCACTGCTTCGTCGAACGGAATCGGTGGATCGTCCGGTAATGTTTCCGCGCGCATTCGATTACTGAACGCGTTTGCCGCGCGATATATTTCATCACTGGCATTCCGCGGGTCAAACGATTTCAATTCAAACGCCGAAGACAACATGCCATTCTCCTTTATTCATAGCGCAGCGCTTCAATCGGCGAAAGATTCGCCGCGCGCCACGCCGGATACATTGCGCCGACTGCGCCCAGCACCAAAGCCACGCCCATCGCTTGCGCCAACAGCGCGGGCGAGTAATCCCCTTTGAGCATCACGCCCATCGTCGGTTCGAGCGTGAGGAGTGTGCCCAAGCCCACGCCGAACGCGATGCCGGCAAATCCGCTCAAGAAACTGAGCAAGAGCGATTCACGCACGATCATGCCGACGACGCGTCGTCGCCGCCAACCGAGCGCGCGCAGTGTGCCGATCTCGCGCGTCCGTTCGAACACGCTCATCAACATCGCGTTCATAATGCCGACGCCGCCGATCAGAATCGCGACGAACGACAGCGCGTTCGACATCGCGCGGAACGATTGCATGTCGTTCGTTTTTTCCGCGTACTCGGTGGATTTTGATACGCTCACCTCGGACCATCGCGCCTCGATTTGCTGGCTCACCACCTCGGCATGACCGGGGTCGCGCAATTTCACAAAGTAGAAACTCACCTGGTTCGGCTTTTTGAAAATACGTTGCGCTTCTTGCAGGGCGATCACGCCCGCGCCGTCTTCATAGCCAACGCCGGTCTCGTAAATCCCCACGATTCGAAACGAGTTCCCTGAAATCGTCACGGCATCGCCGATTTTCTTTTTCAAATTTTTCGCGGCGACCTTGCCGATGATCATCTCGCGCGGCAAGCGCATTCGCTCGCCTTCGGTGATTGCGTAATGCCGAATCGCATAACTCGTCGGATCGAGTTCCCACACGAGAAAGTATGGCGTGCCCGGCATCGAGGTCACGCCGATCAACGTGCCCGACACGTACTGCACCGGAGACAAGCCCGCCGCCCAGCGTCCGACCTTGTCGTCAATTGCCGCGAGCGACATGTCCGATGCTTTCGCTTCGGTGATCGTCAACTCGCCGCTCTGACTCCCAATCGCGCCCAGTTGTCCCATGAGTCCTTCCGCCATGCCGCCCAGCGTCACCGCGAGTCCAACGCCCACGCCAATCGCGAGCGCGGTCAACACGGTGCGCGTCCGTTGACGAAACACATTGCGAAACGCAATCCCGCCGATATTCCCGAGGAATGAATTCCCAGTTTTTGTTTTCGCCGAACTACCCGCGCCTTCGTAGCGCACCGCTTCGACCGGTTGCAAGCCCGCCGCGCGCCATGCGGGATACAATCCGCCGACCACGCCGAGAAACAGCGCGGTTACCATGCCTTGCGCGATCAACGCCGGCGTAATCGCGTTGTCAAGAAATCCAATCAGCGCGGGGAGTTGATTCAACCAGTACACGAGCGCAATCGCGAGCACCACTCCAAGGATGCCTCCTAGGATGCTCAGGACAATTGCTTCGCCAAAGATCAACCGCAACACGCGTCCGCGCCGCCAACCGAGCGCGCACAACACACCAATTTCGCGCGTGCGCTCAAAGACGCTCATCAGCATCGTGTTCATCATCACCAAACCGCCCGCAATGATCGCGAGCAAGCCGATGAACCAGCCCATCGCGCGCAACATCTGCGTTTCTTGCTGGTCGTCCATAAAAGTGGACGACCGCGATGCCGTCAACTTTGGGAATCGTCGTTCGATCTCGGCGATCACCGGCGTGGTCGCTTCGGGACGTTGCACCTGAAGTTGATAGTACGTGACCTGGCGCGGCTTTTTGAAAATCTCTTGCGCCTCTTTCAACGCGAGCACCGCGCCCATCTCTTCGATGTTCTGCCCGGTTTCATAAATGCCGACGACGCGAAACGACACGCCCTGGATTTTGAAATTATCGCCAACCTGTTTTTTGAAACTCTTCGCCGCCACTTTGCCGAGCAACACTTGACGCGCGCCCGCGATCTTCGCGCCGTTGATGATCTTGTAGTGCCCGATGCCAAACTCGTTCGGCGCAAGACCGAACACGACAAAGTACGGCACGTCCGGCGTCGTGATCATCCCAAGCAAAACGCCGGAGATTTTGCTGACACCGGGCAACGCGCTCACCTGCGGTCCCACCGTATCATCCACTGCTGAAAGGATAATGTCGGCGGCGTCGCCTTGTGTGACGATCACGTCTGCGCCGCTCGACGTGAGAATCGTCGCGTACGAGTTGATAAAACCTTCCGCGAACGCGCCCAACGCGATCACTGCTGCGACGCCGATGGCAATGCCAATCACCGTCAACAAGGTGCGTGTCTTGCGACGCATCAAATTCTTGAAAACCATTCCAACCTTCTATCGTGCGCTTTTGCGCTTTCTCTCCCACCGATCCATCAACGCCGGCATTTCTTGTTCAAAGAACGCGTATAAATCCCGCAGTTCCGTCAGAGTGGCGCGTGCAGTGGGATCTTTGCCTTCGAGCAATTCCAGACCGCGTTCCGCCAACGCGCGATACGCCGACACACGCAACATACTTTCTTCGACGTAATGCGTCCAACCGCCGCTCTTGAGCCGCACGTGATCCCGCCGATGCCCTGGGATCGCGATGCGCTCGATTACCCCCGCACGAATCAGCAGTCGGCTCATCGTGCTAATAGACCCCTTGCTCGCATTCAGAACCTCGGCAAGCTCCTGCAGGGAGACCTGCGGCGACTCGCAAATCAGCATCCAACCCCAAATGCGACCCGCCATCTGCGGCAACCCCTCCTGGTCGAACATCAAGCCAACCTCTTCGGCGAAGTGTCGCTTCGCCGAACTACTGCCATCCTCCGTTTTTTTGCTCATCGTTCGCCTCCTTGTGAACGCCTCGGATTGTAGCATTTATAATCTGTTTAGTCAAGATTGAACGAATTAATTGTATCATCCTAACTATCCCAATTAGCCGTGTGAAATAAAATAGCGATGTGTCGCCACATCGCTTGCGTTCGTCATACGTTCCACTGCCCGGTGATCAGCGGACGCAGGAAGGGATTGAGCGCGCGCTCCTCGCCCATCGTCGTCGCGTCGCCGTGCCCCGGATAGACGACGGTCGCGTCCGGCAGCATCAGCAGTTTATCGCGAATAGATTGCATCAATGTGACGTAATCGCCGCCGGGCAAATCGGTGCGCCCGATACTCCCCTGAAACAGCGTATCGCCGGTGATGACGCACTGCTCGCCGGACAAGCACAATCCGCCCGGCGTGTGACCTGGGGTGTGCAAGACCTTGAACGCGAGTGAGCCGACGCGGATGTCATCGCCTTCTTCCAACAATCGGTCGGCGGGATCGGGCTGACGCACCGTCATTCCGAACAACGCCGCGCTCGCCTGCGCGTGCGCCAAGACCGGCGCCTCCTCCGCGTGAAGCACAAACGGCGCGCGCGTGGCAACGCGAATTTCGCTCAACGCGATCACGTGATCGAAATGGGCGTGCGTGTTGACGATCAGCGTGACTTGTAACTTGAGTCGCTCAATCGCCTTGAGAATATCGCGCGCGTTACCGCCGGGATCAATCACGATGGCTTGCCGCGTTTCCGCGTCGCCGATGAGATAGCAATTCACGCCCAACGGACCAACAACCAAGGTATCGAGAATCATACGCTCTCCTGATATTGTAGGGCAAGTTTCCAACTTGCCGCATTTGACCGGCGCACATGCAAGGCATGGCAAGTTGGAAACTTGCCCTACCGAAATGTCTGGCGCGATTATAAAAGTGATAACCGGGATTGTCAACGCGCCAAACCAAGAATTTGCGCCCCTACAACGCGTTTGATATAATCACTTTAACATTTCCAAACGAGGAGCGCATGTACGAAAATCCGTCCTATCCAACCCCCGAACCCGCGCCACCACCGACGAATCGCAAGTTGATCGTTGGTGGAATCATCGCGCTGGTCATCGTGGGACTTGTGGTGTGTTGTCTTGGCATCGCCGGCGTGGTCGTTTGGCAGAACGGCGGACTCACCGCGCTGATGCCGGAAGCGACCAACACACCCGCGCCCGTCGCGCGCGCCACCACAACGACCACTCGCGCAGTCACCGTCGCGCCAACCAAAGCCGCGCCAGCGCCGACCCAGGGCACGCCCGCGAAAAAACCAACCGCGACCGAAGCGCCTGAACCGACGCCCAAGATTCCCGCCCTGCCGCAAGCCAAACCGATCAAAATGAATTCACCCGAGTACGGCGTGCAAGCATTTTTGTGGTGGCGACCCGAAACCGCCGACCGCGATTTGGGTCTGACGAAAGAGATGGGCTTTGGCTGGGTCAAGCAAACTTTTTCGTGGCGCGATATCGAAGGCGCGAAAAAGGGCGCGTTCAACTGGGAGAACGCCGATCGCGCGGTCTATCTCGCCAATGGCAAAGGGATTGACATGCTCGCGCGGATGGACAACGCGCCCGAATGGGCAGCGCCCGGGTGTTTCAACACCCAAAAGAAACAGATGGGTCCGGCGAAAAACAATCAAGACTGGGTTGATTTTCTCAAGGTGTTCGTCACGCGTTACAAAGGGCGCATCCGCGCGTACGAAATCTGGAACGAACCGAATCTCTCGCGCGAGTGGTGCGGGCGCGCGCCCAACCCAACCGAATACGCCGCACTCCTCAAATTGTCGTACCAAACGATCAAAGCGATTGACCCCAACGCGAGCATCGTCACCGCTGGCATGACGCCCACATCGCGCAACGACGACGAAGCGATGCCCGACGCGCTCTACATCGAAAGGATGTATGCCGCGATGGGCAACAAGTCGGACGGGTATTTCGACGCGCTCGGAGTTCACGCACCCGGTTTCAAAGCGCCGCCGGAAATGAGTCCCGACGATGTCGCGAAAAATCCGGCGTACAACAACAACGATCCGAACGGACGCATCTATGCGTTCCGTCACGTCGAAGACATTCGCAAGATCATGGTTGCCAAGGGCGACAGCGCGAAACAGATCATGATTCTCGAGTTCGGTTGGACGACCGACGCGATTCATCCAGCGTACTCGTGGTTCAAAGTGGACGAGCAAACGCAAGCCAAGTACATCGTGGATGCGTACCAGTACGCTAAGAAAAATTGGACGCCCTGGATCGGCGCGATGTTCGTAATCTATCTTGCCAACCCAGACTGGACCGAAGACACGGAAGAGTATTGGTGGTCTATAACCAAACCGGATGGCACACCGCGCGGCGCGTTCGTGCGCCTCAAATCCATGCCCAAATGAAATGAGATTCGCGTGAGCGCAAAACCGCCTAGCGCACCATCGGAAGACAAATCGCGCTTTAAACTGCCGGAACGCCCGCCGCGCAGATTGGTCGTGCTTTGGCTGTTCCTTGCGTTGATCGCGTGGTTGGGAATCAACATCCTCACATCGCCGAACCGCGCCAGCGCGCCCAACACGCCGGTTGCCACTGCCAGGACCACCGCGGTGAGCACACTGGTTCCCACGCGCGTCGCCACGCCAATTCTTACGCCGCCGCGCACGCCCACGCGTTAGCAAAATCAAAACCGAGAGGAGCGTTCTTCTCTCGGTTTTTGTTTTTCGTCACGAATTATTTTTGCTGAATGAAATCAACGCGGTTGGGACAATTGCCCGCGCCGGTGTATCGCTGCGTCGTGATCTTGGCTAGGTTGCTCGCTTGGTTTCCATTCACTTCAAGCCACAGTTCCCAGATACTGCCGGGTTGTCCGGTTGGAATGTTGTACGCGCCAGCCGGATCCGGCGGACTCTTGGTTGTGGTGCCCGCGCTAATGCCCGTTGGATCGCGAAAACGAATTTGCATATTCGGAATGCCTCTCCCACCGGAATCCACCACGCGTCCGAAAATATAATTCGCCGGACATTCGTTGCCGCCCGGTCCAATCGTCGAATCCGGCACACCGCTACTCCAACAGTATGCAAAACCGGAACACGCGGGTGACGCTGGCGCGACCGTCGTCGCGGGTGGCGGCGGCGCCGGGGTCGCAGAGGGACGCGCGGCAACGACGGGCGCAATCGGCTGCGTTGGTACGACGGCAGTGATCGTTCGGATCGCGCCAAGCGGCGAAGGCGCCGGCGCGGTCGTCGCCGAAATCACCGGCGCGACCGCCACCGGTTTCGACGGCGCAATCGTCTCTGTCGGCAATACCGTCACCACCGGCGAAGCAATCACGCCCGAAGTACTCGGGGCAGTGGTCGAAGGTTGGCTGTTCAAATACCCAGTAACGGCAACGTACACGCCGAGACAGCAAATCGCGAGCACGACCACAATCGCAATTACGTAAGAGCGTTCCTTCATTGCACTCCTTTGCGCGCTATAATCTGGGCGCAAAAATCATACCACGAGCAGAATAAAAATGCAATTTGCAATTTACCATTCCCCGTGCTATAATGCCGGACGTACGGGCGGTTGGCTCAGATGGTTAGAGCGCGCGGTTCACATCCGCGAGGTCATAGGTTCGATTCCTATACCGCCCACTCTTCGATGACTGAACCGCGGCAGCCAGCCGCGGTTCTTTGATAAACCGGAGCATACGCTTGGTTGATTCCACCTCCTCGATGATCGCCACTCCATCCACGCGCACCGATGGTTCGCTGTTTCGTCTACGCTGGGTTCTGGGGTTGGTCGTTTTACTGATTGTCTGGATCGAAACCCGCGACAAGGCGTTTGCGTCACAGATGGTTTCGTGGCTCATCGTCTTCGCCATTGCGAATATGGCGTATGGCATCATTTTGCGTTTTGCGCCGCGCGCCGCCAAGTGGCTACCCATTCCTTCGTTGATTCTGGACGTGATCCTCTTTGGCGCGCTACCCTCTTTTATCAGTCCGCCTTCGAGTATGCTCGAATTCTTCGCAATCTTTCCGGCGCTCGTTGCCGCGGTGCGCTTTGGTCCCCGAGCCGGTCTCATTACTGCCGGCGTGTTGACGCTGATGCTCATCAGCAACGCCATCACCGCCTCCGGTAACTCGATGTCCAGCGCGCTCGTCGCGCGCGCGCTGCCGGTGGCGGGCTTGTTCGGCGGCGTGGTCATCGTCGGATTTTTATCCAAACAAGAAAAAGAAGTTGCCGCCAAAGAAGCGGCAATGGAATTGGACGAATTGCGCGGCGTCGTCGCGGGGGCAAAACTGCTCTATCAAACGAGCGATCTGTTCTCGTTGACGACTAGCTACCGCCCGGTCCTCGAATCTATGCTCGAAGCCGGCGTGCGCGGCTTGCCCGAAGCGCGGAGCGATGACGCGCCTTCGGTTGGCTTTGCAATGTTCTTTGACGATCACGATCCGGAAAAACGCTTGCGCGTGGTCGCCTCACGCAATCTCGAGACGACCGACGAAAACCGCGTGATTGACGGCAAATCCGGCATCGTCGCCGAGGCGCTCCACACTGGACACGCCACCATGACGGAACAGGTCCACCGCGATCCAGAATTGGTGGCATTCACCACGCTTTCCAAACGACGCTGCGCGGTATGCTATCCGCTGCAATCCGGCTTGGAGCAATACGGCGTCGTCGTGCTCGCCAGTCCCGCACCGCGCCGACCGAGCCAACAACATTTGGATTTGATGCGCGCGTTCACCAGCCAAGCCGGCATCGCGTTTCAAAACGCGCGGTTGTACCAAATCACGCGCAAGGAACAAGACCGCATCATCCGCAGCGATACCGATGTCCGCGCCAAACTCGCGCGCGATTTGCATGACGGACCCACGCAAAAAATTTCCGGCTTGGTGATGCAGTTGGAATTCATCACACGCTTGCTCGAAACCGATTTGCCCGAAGCCAAGCGCGAATTGGATAAAGCGCGCGCGACGGCGCAACAGACCGTCAAAGAAATTCGCACCGCGTTGTTCACGTTGCGCCCGCTCGCGCTCGAATCGAAGGGATTGTCCGCGGCGCTCGCACAGTACGGCGAACGCCTGCGCGAAACGGAAAACGTGTCCATCACGATCGAGCCGGGCGATTTTTCCAGCGAGCTGGACATGAATACCGCGGCAACAATTTTCGCCGTCATCGAAGAAGCGGTCGGCAATGCGCGTAAGCACGGCAACAGCGCCCCGATCCAAGTGCATGTCGCGCGGCAAGGCAATGCCCTCGTCGCGACGATACAAGATCAGGGACCCGGATTTGACGTCCATCGCGTCACTAGCACGTATGATCGGCGCAGCAGTCTCGGCTTGCAAAATATGCGCGAACGCGCGCTGTTGATCAACGGCGAATTGCGAATTGACTCCGCGCCGAATCAAGGCACTCGCGTGACCCTCGTCGTGCCGCTCATCTCCGCCCATCCACTCGAGAGACCTCAGTGAATTTCCTCGATGCGCTCTACGCCATCGAGCCGCGCGTCGCGATCGCGATCCTCCTCGGCGTTTCGATTGGCGCGTACACGCTCGCGTCGAATCTTGCGTGGGCAAGCCGTCGTTGGACGTTGCGCACGGATCGCCTCGGACGATTCGCGCTTTGGTCTTCCACGTCGCGCCTCGCGCGCGTGATCGGGCATCTCGCGCGTTGGGTGTACTTTCTCCTGCTTCCATGGGGTACGCTGATGCTCGGGTGGAACACGACGCGCGCGCTCGGCATCTGGCGGATGGATTGGTTCTCGACCGCGTTCGCGTTTGCCGCGCTCGGCATCGGCGCGATGCTCGTCGTGATCTGGGTGTGGCGTCCGTACGCGCGCACGCTGCATCCCCACGCGATTGACGAGACGGGTTGGTACTGGGCGGGACAAATCGTCGAGACGCTGTACCAGGAAACGCATTGGGCATTTTATCGCAGTGGTCCCGTCATGTGGCTGGCTGATTTTTACTGGGGCGGCTTGTTCGGTCTCTCACTGACCCTCCTCGAAAGTTGGAGCGATCCACACGTGCGCGCACGCATAGACGAAGTGACGCGCGCCGATGCGCCGCTGTGGCGCGCGAGTCTCGCGATCATTAGCACGCTGGTGTTCATCCTGACCCAAAATTCGTGGTACTGTTTGATCGTGCACCTGCTCCTCGCGCTCGCCATTCGACGCGTGATCGGTTTTCCGCACGCGCGCGTCGATCACGCGTAATCGAAAAAAACACAACGACGCGGCAGATTGCCACGTCCTTAAGGGCGTAGCAATCTGCCGCGTCGTTTCCATTTGTGCGGACGTTTTATTTGATCACGAACGACAACACGACCAGCACGACGAAGAAGAATCCGGCAAAAAGCACGATGCGCTTGAGGTCGGCATAGATATGACTATAGTCGTACGACAATGGCGTAAATGCGCGATTCGTTTCGAAGCGCATCGTCGTCATGGGTTCGGCGGCGGATTCGCCTTCTTCGATTCCCGCTTCGGGCGCGAGACCCCGACGCAACGAGGCGCGCTGTTTCATCTTACGAGTTTTCTTGGGCATACATTCTCCATTTCCAATTTCTGATTTATGATTTCTGGTTTCTGATTTTCGATTCTCTGACGAAATTCCGGCGGTTGAATCGAACGCATTATAGTCTGAAATCCGAAATCTGCAATTTGAAATCATTACGGCGCGAGTTCGCCGACGACGATCAAACGGTGCGTATCCACGCGATACGGCGTACACGTAATCAGCGTCGCAATCGGATTGCGCGAGGGCGACAACGGACTCAGATCAGTCGGCGCAACGACCCGTTTCGATTTCACGATGTACCGATACGCCGTTCCGCCCGCATAGATCATCACATCCTTGCCCATCTCCAATTTTTCGAGGTCACGAAACGGTTCGCCGTACACATCGTTGTGCCCAGACAAGATAATGTTGCCGCGCTCGCCGGGATTCACCGTGCCAATGCGGTGTCCGATCCCTTGCTTTAACTCATCCCAGCCATCGCCGGGAACGATGGGCCAATCCACGTTGAGCGCGGGAATCACGATACGCGTAGGTGAACGTGGACCTGGGGTCGGTACCGGCACGGCGGCGACCGATTGCAAACGAATGCCCAACGCAGGCGGCGCGGCTTCCGGCGGCGACGAGGATCCCGGCAATTCACTCACGAGATTCGCCGGCGGAAACGAAGACCCAGGCAACGTTTCGCCGTTTCCACTAACCGCCGTCGGGTTTGGCGTACCGCTTCCGCGCACTTGCGCGACGACTTCTTGATTCAACGCTTGCAAGTTCACGAACGAACCCACAATGATCGCGGTCAATCCGAGAACCGCCACAATTTCAATCGCAAAGAGAAAACGATCGCGCCAGCTACGGCGCTTTATCGCGCGGCTTGCCGGCGCCGCTGGTTTTTCAACCGGCATCACCGTCACCGGACGAAAGCGCGGTCCGTCCACTTTTTCCGCGAACTGTTGCGCGCGCGAGAGTCGTCGTCGTTCTTCGACCACGCGTTCCAGTTCGTCGAGACTCACTTCGTCGAGCGTACGTTTATCCGGCATCGTGCTCCAAGTCGTCAATCGTTTTTTCCATCAACGCAACGGCATTACCCAGGGTTTTCGCATCGAACGCGAATTTCGCGCCAGCCGCCGCGTACAATTCTGGCAACGTCACCGTGCCGCCCAACGCGAGCGCGTGGCGATAGTTCGCAATCGCGGCGGCTTGATCGCGCAACGAGTTCGCCCACACCTGCACCGCGCCCAACTGCGCCAAACCGTACTCGATATAGTAAAACGGCAATTGGTGAATGTGCAATTTGCGCTGCCAGCCCGTTTTCATTTCTTCGTCAAGCCCAGACCAATCTACGCCGCGCATAAAACGCGTCCACTGCATCGCCCACTGCGCGTCGCAATTCGCGGGGTCCATCGCGTCGTGCGGATTTTCGTACACCCAGTGCTGAAACGCGTCTACCACCGCCATGTAGAGCCAAAACAAAATGCTTTTCTCAAGGTGTTCGATGCGCGCGCGCGCCGCGTCTTGCTCGGAGTAAAACCCGCCGCGCTCCGTTGTCAAAAACGACGAAGCGAGTAACTCCATTCCCATCGAAGCGACCTCGGCAAACTCGGAGCCGACATTGCGTTGCTGTGCGTACAGCAATCCAGCCGATTCAAACACGTGGAAACAGTGCCCGCTTTCATGCAAGAGCGTTTGCACATCATCGTGCAAGCCGACCGCGTTCATAAAAATGAACGGTCGCTTTGCCGCCGCGAACGCGGTGCAGTATCCGCCCGGCGCCTTGTTCTTACGATTTTCTAGATCGAGCAAATCCTCGCGCATCATCACGTCGAAATAATTGCCGAGCGTCGCATCGAGATGATCGAAGGTCCGCTTGACCTGTTGCTTGAGCGATGCCACATCATGGTACGGACGCAAAGTCGCGCGACCAAGCGGGTCTACATCCAAATCCCAGGGGCGCAGAGTCGCGACTCCTAGGCGTACGCGACGCCGTGCGTACACGCGCAGCGCGGCGGGCACGACGACTTGCTCAATTGCGCGATGGAAATTCCTGCAATCGTCCGGTGTGTAATCGAAGCGTAAAAGTTGCCGCCAGCGATACGCGCGATAATCGGCGAAACCGGCGTTCGCCGCCATCTGGATCCGCCGGTCGAGAAATTTTTTCCAGAGTTCGATGATCGTCGCGCGGTCTGCCAACTGACGATGCGCCGCGAGCCGCCACGCGGATTCGCGTTTCGCGCGATCGGTTTCGAGATACACTGGACGCAACTGCGTGATCGTGACCTCTTCACCTTGCCAGGGCACCGTTTGTGCGCCAATAATTTTGTCGTACTCGTTACTCAGCTTTAGTTCATCGGCTTGCAGCGGCAGATTCTGCACGCGAAAAATCGCGGCTTCGGTACGCATGTTGCGGAGTGGAATCGTAAATCCGTCCGGCTCCAAATTACTCGCGAGCAATTTTTCTTTCAACTTTTGCTCGGCGGCAAGCGCGGGCGGAAAAATTTGATCGAGAAACGCGCGATAGCGTTCTTCAGATTCCTTGTCCGCGGTATTCACCGTCGTTGCGACATTCAAACGCGCGTACATCTCCTCGACCAACTCGGCGATGCGCGTCCAATCGGCAAGCCATGGCGCGACATTGCCCGCGTTCAATTCGCGTGCGGCGAGGTCGTTGTAGTACGGTTCGATCTGCGACCACGACCAATCGAGCATCGTCGTGGCATTGGGGGGAAGTACGCTAAACATCTACGCTCCAATTCTCGACTCGGCAATACCTAGGTAATTCTCTACGTTCCCAGGATACCAAACAATTCACGCGTTTCATTTTCCATCGCGCGCCACTCGATCAAATCGGTGTACGCGGTATGATCGTCCGGCGTTACGCCGATTTGGGCGATGCGTTGCTCCGACACATCGCGCGAACCGTACTTGGACTGCAAGCGCGCCGTGGTCTTTTTCAAGTCCACAATCCGTGCGGTAACTTCGGCGGTAATTCCGCGCACCAACAAATCTTCTTTAGCTACAGGCAAGACCGCCAGTGTGCGCTCCAAAACTTGATCCAAATAATTTACCATTTCAGTCACTCCTTGCCGCGAATTATAC
Source organism: Chloroflexota bacterium (assembly GCA_016219275.1). Lineage (NCBI taxonomy): Bacteria > Bacillati > Chloroflexota > Chloroflexota bacterium. The sequence continues at coordinate 35,637 of JACRBM010000086.1, read as the reverse complement.
GCTCATCTTGACGTGCGTCAACCGCGTTTTAGCCGTGACCACACCATCGTCCACACGTGCTCTGCTTCGCGCACGCGTAACACGCGCAACAGCGCGACGTACACCGCGCCTGCCGCTATCGTTGGGACGATCACCTGCCACACTATCGCGACATTTACCAGCGCGTTGAACATCGCGAGCGCAACCGCACCCATCACCCCCGACGCAAGCATCACTTTGATCGTCAATGCGACAACACCCTGCCCGCCCAATCCACCAAGGCGCGTGCGCGTGAACCACAGCATCAAGAGCGCGTGCCCGGTCAGCATCGCCGAGTTCGCAATCACCAAAGCGATAAATCCCCAGGTTTGCATCAGGGCAAGCGCAACGACCAGATAAATTGCGACGCCGGCAATCGCGACGAGATTCGGCAAGAGCGTGTTTTTGCGCGCGTAGAATGCGAATACGAGCGGCTGGTCAATCGCGGCAAAGGACAAGCCGAAGAGGTAGAACTGCAATGCCCGCGCCGTCCAATTCGTATCGTTGGCAGTGAACGCGCCGCGCTCGAACACGAGCGCGACAATCGGATGAGCGAGAACGAACAAGCCAACGGTCGCGGGAAGAATGAGGAGCAGAACAAGTTTGATGCCGAACGCAAGCGTGGATCGAAATTCGAAATTGGTAATTCGTAATTCTGAACTTACGGCTGACTGCTGACTGAGTACCGGTAGAATCGCGAACGAAATCGCGGTCGCGACCAAGCCGAGCGGGAATTGCACAAGCACGGTCGCGTTCTGCATCCACGCGAGCGATTGATCGCCGGTGCGCGACGCGAGATTGCGATCAATCGTCACGCCGATGACACTGACCACGAGACCGACGACGACCGGCGCGTACAGACCCAGGATTTTTTTCAGCGCCGGATGCGTGAAATCAAGCGCGACACGATAACGCATATCGCGCAACCCAGGCAACTGCAACGCGACTTGCAACGCCGCGCCGACGATGATACCGACAATCAAACTCCTAATACCCAGCAGCGGTGTAAGCGCGAGCGCGATGGCAACAATGCCCGCGTTGTACGCGGCGGTGGTGAACGCGGGGAAGGTGAAACGCTTGAGAGAGTAGAGCAATCCGGTGATGACGCCGGACATGCCCAGGAAAAAGAGCGCGGGAAGTATCAAGCGAATCATCTCGACTGCCGCGGCTTGGAGTTCCGCGTCGTACCCGCCGCCGAGAAGCCACACGAGTTGCGGCGCGAAAATTTCGAGAACGAGCACCGCGAGCGCGAGAAGAATCGCGAGGAGGTTGACGACGACACTCGCCACGCGCCATAGTTCCGCGCGACGATCCGGCGCAGAAAAATCGGAGAACACGGGAACGAGCGCCGCGCTCACCATGCCGCCGACCAGAAAGTCGTACAGCGTTTGGATGATCGTCGCGGCAACACGAAAAATGCTGACATAGCCGGTCGCGCCAAAGAGGTAGGCAATCACCATCTCGCGCACGAGACCCAGCACGCGGCTCGCGACATTACCAAGCGAGATGATCGCCGCCGCGCGCGCGACGCTTGCGGAATTAGAGGTTGGAAGTTGGAGATTGGAGATTGGATGACTCCGACTATTGAACTATCGCACTATCGAACTATTGCACTCACATCCCACATCCGGCAAAACGCGCAGCGCCCTGGCGCGCTCGTCGGTTGACCGCACACTTCGCACGCGTGAAGCGTTTCGGTCTCGTTGAATTTATCGAACAGACCTTCGCCGCGCGCGCGCAAAAATTCGAGATAGAACGCAAGCTTGGAACCGGGCGATTCGGTTTCGAGTTGATTCAACAACGTCTTGTGAAAATTCATCTGATTGCCGGTCGCGTGCGGACACTCGTCGTAAATGTACTCGATGCCGCGCACGAGCGCGTACGTCGCGGTCTCGCGTTCGTAGAATCGGCAGAAGGGTTTGACCTTGCGCGTCAACCCTTCGTGCGACGCGGGCAGAATCGGCGCTTGGCGCGCGAGGTACCCTGTCTGCCAACGCAGTGTATTTTGAAACAGTACCGCGACTTCATCATCGAGATTGTGCCCGGTCGCGAGCACGTTATAGCCCTTATCGTGTGCGAGGCGATTCATGATGTAGCGTTTGGTCAAACCACACGCCGCGCACGGTCGTCCCTGCCCACGCGTTTTCTCGCGCGCAATTTCCGGAATCGTCTTGCCGTACGTTTCGGGAACGTCAACAACGTGGAGGGTTGGCGCAAAATCGCGGATGGCAGATGGCGAATCGCTTTCCGCGTTAAATTCCGAATTCTGAATTCCGAATTCTGGATTCTGGATTCTGAATTCTAGAAACGCCCGCGTTTTCTCCAGCGACACATCCGAGTACGGCTGTGGCTCGTTGATGCCCAGCCCGATGTACAACCCGTCCGCTTGATAGCCAAGCCGCAACAGCACATCCCACAACGAGAGCGAATCTTTGCCGCCGCTCACCGCGACAAGAATACGCTCCTCGCGCGTGAACATTTTATATTTTTCGATGACACGTTCGGTCTGTGTGGTGAACCACTCGACGAAATGTTCACCGCACAGCGACAACTTGTGTTGCCGCATGTTGATGACCGCGTTCGTGCCGCATTTTCGACAACGCATCACACACCATTTCTGATTTATGATTTGCGATTTGCGATTTGTGATTGCCGGGTGACAATCGAAAATCAGAAATCGAAAATCGAAAATTTTATTTTATCCCCCGGAAACAACCGCCACGAGCTTCACCTGATCCTCATCGCGCAGAATCACATCGTCGGTGACAAGTTTGCCATTGACCGTGATGAGCACCGCTTCGGGATCAAGCCCGATTTTTTTGATCGCGTCGCGCGCGGTGATGCCCGGTTTCACTTCGTACGTTTTATTGCGAAAGGTGATTTGCATCTTGTTCTATACTTTTCTTGCGTATCGCCTTGACAATGTAATCATCGTGATTGACCGAAATATCGCCCTTACCAGAATGTCCCAAACCAATAATCCGCAGTGTTGGGTCTTCTACAACAGACGGTTTCTTCCGACGATGAATGGAATCCTTGTTTCGTTTTTTCATTTCCCCCTCGTCGCGTGTGGCGCATTATAAGGCAAGCGCGTGAGTTGCGCAAACGACGCGCGCCGAAATTCACCCCCCGCCCTAACCCTCCCCCGCTTTCGCAGGGGAGGGAATAGAAAAAAGACCTCCCAGGTTTTCACGCGCCCAACCCGAAAGGTCTTCAACTCACCGACGACTAGGCGACCACGCAACTATCCAACCACACACCTAGACGACTTCAAAGTACCGATTCCACTCCCACTGCGAAACCTGCAAACGGTACTCGTCCCACTCGCGACGTTTAGCGCGGACAAAACCCTTGTAGCCATGTTCTCCCAACGATTCGCGCACGACCTCGTCTTTCTCCAACTCGGCGAGCGCCTCGCCCAACGAGCCGGGCAACACGCCGATGCCGCGCGCCTGCATATCCGCGTCCGTCATTTCGTACGAACTCTCTTCAATTGGCGGCGGCGCTTGGAGTTTGCGCTGAACGCCGTCGAGACCGGCGGCGAGCATCGCGGCGAGCACCAAGTACGGATTGCTGCTCGAATCGGGGCAACGCAATTCCATACGCGTCGATTTTTCGCGACCCTTGGAGTAGCGCGGAATCCGCATCAACGCCGAGCGATTGATCTGTCCCCAACAAATGTTGACCGGCGCTTCGTAACCGGGCACGAGCCGCTTGTACGAATTCACCGTCGGCGCGACAATCGCGGCAAGCGCGCGCGCGTGTTCGAGTTGACCGGCGAGAAAGTTGTACGCGAGCGGCGAGAGGTGGTATGCATCGTTCGCATCGTAAAACAAATTCGTTTCGCCCTTGGCATCGAACAGACTTTGATGCGTGTGCATGCCCGACCCGTTGATGCCCGCGATGGGCTTGGGCATGAATGTCGCGTAAAGATCATGCGCCTGCGCGATGGCTTTGACCGTGTACTTGAACGTCATCAACGTGTCCGCGCTCGACACGGCGTCGTCGTAGCGAAAATTGATTTCATGCTGACCGGTCGCCACTTCGTGATGCCCGCGTTCGACTTCGATGCCCATCTGCTCGAGTGCGAGAATAATGTCCTGGCGCACTTCGGAAGCCAGGTCACGCGGCGAGAAATCGAAATAGCCGGCGACATCGTGCACGACCGGTTTCGCTCCGTCCGATTGGCGGAACAGGAAAAATTCCGGCTCGGACGCGGTGTAATATCGCAAACCCATCGCCGCGGCGCGCTGAACCACGCGGCGCAAAATTCCGCGCGGGTCGCCTTCGAACGGCTCGCCGTCGGGGCGATACGCGTCGCAAATCAATCGCGCGACGCGATGGTCGCCTTCTGTCCAGGGAAGCACGCGATACGTCGCAATATCCGGCACCATAAACATGTCGCTCTCATAAATGCGCGTGAAACCTTGGATCGAAGAACCGTCGAACCAAATGCCGTGTTCGAGCGTCTCGCCTAGACGCCCCACCGGAATCGTAATATTTTTGATCGAGCCGAACACGTCGGTCAATTGCAGACTGACGAATTGCACGCCGTCGGCTTGCGCGCGTTCAACCAGTTCTTTTTGCTTGTCGTTCATTCTCCCCCCTGTGTAAAAATGTATCCGCGATGCAAACTACGATGTGAAACGAGCAAATAGGAAATTTACTTTACGTGATCATCTCGCGCGGTAAAAAATCCACGCGATTGACGTACGCGATTTCAATCCGCTCGCCAAAATCAATCCGCGTGATCGCCGTGTTCGCACACTCGAACCAATACGCCTCGAGAGTCGGCAATTTGAGAATCGCGGCGAGCAAATAGTTGAAGAAACCACCATGGCTGAAAAACGCGACGCGATCTTCCGTGCCGCCATGCCGCGCGAGCAACTCGGCAAGCACGCGCGCCGCGCGCGCGGGACGCCATTCGCGTTCCTCGAAGGGGCGGCAGTGCCACCACCCCGCTTCACCCAGGGTCGCGGGCAAAACCAAATGCGGAAAACGATTCTCAAAGTATGCGCGATTGTTACCGGCTTGCCCGATCCGTCCGCCGGTCGCTGGGTCGTCGAGATAGATTCCGCCAGTTTCGTGAAGGTCATCCCATGCGACGAGCGGTACGCCGATCGCGTTCGCGACGACCACGCCGGTTTCAATCGCGCGAATCATCAGACTGGTGTAGAGATGCGTGAGATTCAAATCGCTCGCGCGAATGAATTGCGCGAGCAGTTTGGCTTGGCGTGCGCCGAGTTCGGTCAGTTCGGGGTCTTGACTGCGTCCCAGCGTCGAGTTGGTCGTGGCGTAGAGATGATTGTTGGCGGACTGGGCATGACGAATAAAGTAGAATTGCATTTCAATCGGTGCGCGTTTTTTGTTTGGCTTCTTCGGCGTCGCGCTTTCGCAAGCGGCGCAACAATAGCGAATCGGGTTCGTTCTTTTGCTCGCGCCGTTCGCGCCGCACTTCATCCTGGGCTTGCGTGGCTTGGCGCGCCAGGTCTTGCGCTTGCGCGCGCAACTCTTCCGCTTCGCGTTGCGCGGATTCCGCCGCGGCGCGATCCTGCGCGGCTTGCTCGCGGTCGCGTTGCGCTTGTTGGAAACCCAGTTCCGCGTCCACCTGCGCTTCGCGCGCGAGCCGATGTTTTTCTTCGGCTTGGCGCAGCGCGGCTTCCGCCGCTTGGCGGTCCGCTTGCGCCTGCCGCAACGCCTGTTCCGCCGACGCGCGATCTTGCTGGGCTTGGAGGCGGTCCTCGTGCGCGCGCGCCGTCAACGGCTCGGCGACCTCGCGCGATTCCTGGGCGCGACGTTCGCTCTCTTGCGCTTGCGCGAGTCGCCCGGCGGTCTCGCGTTCGAGTTCTTGCGCGCGATAGAGCGCGCGCTCGGCTTCGCGCCGCGCCTGTTCCGCCGCCACGCGTGATTCGCGCGCCTGCTGGCGCGATTCCAACGCCTGAAGGTGTTTGTGTTCCGCATTCGTGAACATCTCATTCACACGCGCGCGTTCACTCTCCAGTTGTTGTCGCGCCAAAGCCAGTTCCTTCTCGGCGCGCGTTCGCCACGTGGCTTGTGTTTGCTCCAATGCCTGTTGCGCTTCGGCTTGTTCGCGCGTGCGTTGTTCGCGTTCCTCTTCCAATTGTGCGCGTAACGCGTTCTGCTCTTGCTCGAATGCTTGACGCGCGTTCGCCAACTCGCGTGCGTGCTGGTCGCGCTCTTTTTGGAGTTGCTCGCGCGCGGCTTGTTTGTCTTGTTCGATCGCTTGCCGCGCTTGCGCCGCTTCGCGCGCGAGTTGCGCCTGTTCGCGCTCTTTTTGCGACCGCCAGTTGCTCTTTTCGGATTCGAACTCGATGCGCGCTTGCGTCCACTCGCGTTCGTGCCGAGCTTGTTCCTGATCCGCCTGGGCGCGCCAATCGGTTTGCTCTTGCTCGAACGCTTGCCGCGCCTGCGTCCACTCGCGCGTGTGCTGGGCTTGCTCGCGTTCCACTTGCGCGTGCCAATCGCTTTGTTCGGTTTGGAAACGCAAGCGGTTCTGTTCTAGTTCAAGCCGGTCCTTTTCGATTTTCTGTCGTTCGGCTTGGGCGCGCGCCATCATAGGTTCGGCAAGGTCGCGCAATTCTTTCGCTTCGTGCAACGCGCGTTCCGCCGCTTGGCGCTCCGCCTCGACCTGGCTTCGCATTTGCTCCGCCGCGCGACGTTCGTTTTCGGCGCGACGCATCAAATCCTCAGCCGCGCGCCGTTTCTCTTCGACGAGAAAACGTTCTTCGACTACCTGGCGCAACGTCTTTTTCGCGGATTGCTGCGCGTCGTCAGCTTGCTCTAAACGGTCTTCCGCCAAGGTAAGTTTTTGTTCGGCGGCGAGTCGTTCTTCGCGTGCTTGTTCGTGTTCCGCCGCGGCTTGTTCCAATTTTTCTTCCGCCGAGGCGTTCCAATCGCCAGCGCGCGCGCTTTCCTCTTCCGCTTTTTTTAACGCGACTTCGGCGGCGTACCGGTCTTCTTCCGCGTCGAGGCGTTCTTCCTCCGCGTTCGTCAGGGCTTGCTCCGCGATCTGGCGCTCTTCTTGCGCCTTCAACCGTTCTTCTTCGACTTGCTTGAGGGTAGCATTCGCGGCGCGCTGCGCTTCCGCCGCGGACTCGCGTTCTTGTTCGGTTTGGTTGAGCAAGTGTTGCAGCGTCGTTTGCTCTTTGCGAACCTGCTCGTACTCCGCGCGTGCTTGGCGCATCGTGTCGTCGGCAAGCCGCAACGCGTCCTCGGCTTTGCGGCGTTCCATCACCGATTGTTGCAACGCGTGCGCCGCCGCCGCGCGTTCGTCCTTGGCTTCTTTGAACCGCGCCTCGGCTTTGCGCCGCGTGGCTTCGGCGGCGCGGTTGGTGGAAAGCGCGATCAAAAACACCACCGCGCCATAAATCAGCGCAATGATGAAAATAATAATCGCCGCGTAATTCTGAATAATCGGCAACATCGTATACCCAGTATAATTCGAACGCGGGTACAAGTCAAAGATGCTCACTCGGTGCGAGTGAGCATCTTGACGACCAATCTATTTTCGCTTTGCTAGCGTAAGCAACCCGATCACCACTCCCGCCGCGATGCCGAAGACGAGCGCGCTGCGCCGGTCGAACATGACGCGCACGTCGCCATGCACCTCGCGCGCAAACAGAAACATCGCGCCGCCGTTCTCCACTTGAATGCGCGGCGCTGCCATGACCATCGCGCCGCCCTGCTGAACATGGATGGATTCGCGCGCGAGCATGTACTGCGCGCCGCCCATCTCAACGCCGATGTTCGTGCCGGTCACCGCCAACGCCGTGCCTTGACTCAACTGCGCGTTCTCCGCTTGCGCTAACATCACCGCGCCTTGTGTAACCGAAACCTCGCTCGCTTCGACGCGCCCGATGCCCCCTTGTTTGACGGTGACAGAATCCGCCTCAACCTGGACGATGCCACCCTGGTTGACCGTCACGTTCTTGGCATCCACTGCGTTCACGCCGCCTTGTGTTACCGTAACCGTATCGGCTTTTTTGATGTCGCGCACGCCGCCATGCCGGATGTTGACCGTATGCGCGCTCACATCGCGCGCGCCGGCATCTTCCAATTCGATGGACTCTTCCTCAAACTTTTCAATTTTTTTGCGCCGAGGCGCGCGTTTCTTTGGTTCGACCATCGTGACTCCTGACTCGCTTGCATGTTTCAGGTTTCGATTTGGTTCTCTGAATACTGAACACTGAAAACTGTTCACTGTTCACTGTTCACTGACTCACTGGACCCGCAATCGTCAGCGCATAGTTTTCGATCTGGACGTGTTTCTGGACTGCCGCAAGAATTTGCTCCGCCGTGATCGCCCGAATGATGCTGGGATAGCGCTGCAAATAATCCAAGCCCAGACTGAACAACTCGATGTCTCCTAGCGTCGCCGCGACCCCATCGTTCGTTTCGAGTCGCAACGCGAGCGAGCCAGTTACAAAATCGCGCGCCTCGTCCAACTCATCCTGGGTCACCGGCTCAGAACGAAAACGCACAATCTCAGCCAGGATGCCGTCCACCGCGCGATCAATGTTTTTGGGATTGACGCCGGCGCGCACCGCCCACGGTCCTGCGCCGATATTCGCTTCGAGTCCGCTGAACACATAGTACGCCAGCCCTTGCTTGTCGCGCACGTTCGCGCCGAGTCGTCCGTACAAACCGAGCCGTCCAAAAATCAAATCGCCGATACTGAGCGCGTAGTAATCGGGATCGGTGCGGCGGATGCCGGCATGACCCAGCACAAGATCGGCTTGCATTTTTCCGGCGAGCGCCGAAACCTTGCGCGCGTTCTGCTTCAGCGGAGGAACATCGGGCAAGGTGTGTTCCGCCGGTTTGCCGCGTGTGCGCCACTTGCCCAACGCGCGTTCGATCTTGGCAATCGCATCGCCCGCGCGCACATCGCCGACAATCACGATTGTCGTTACATCGGGACGAAAATAGCGCGCATGAAAATCGCTCAAGTCGGCGAGCGTTAAGCGTTTGACCGTCTCTGCCCTGCCATCGGATAAACGATGGTACGGATGCGTCTTGGGATAGCACAACGCGCGAAACTCGCGGTACGCCACGTGATGCGTGTCGTCGTCCGCTTCTTTGAGGTCGGCAAGTAATTCCTGGCGCAATTTTTCGGTTTCGACTTTTGGAAAGACCGGATGCATCAACACATCGGCGGCGAGGTTGAGCAAGTGATCGAAATCTTCGACGAGCGATTTGCCGCTAAAGCCAATCGTCTCCATCCCCGCGCCCACGCCGAACGACATACCCCGCCGATCGAGTTCTTCGTTCAATTTTTGAAAGGTGCGTTTGCGCGTGCCCCGTTGGAGCGCGGCGGTCGCGAAATGCGCGAGACCCGAAGTCTTGTCCGTGTCGTACAGTCCACCCGCGCGCAAACGACCGCGCAGTGTTACCGATGCGTTGTTCGGATTATCGCGCACCAAAATCGTCAAGCCGTTATCGAGCGTGACCCGCGTGATCGTTTCGGGAGTAATGGGAAGTGTGGTCATCGTCCTCTCCCTGGTTTGCCATTCGCCGGCTCGAACCAACCAACCGTACGATTCGTCGCGATCAAATATTTTTGCGCGACGCGTTGCACATCCGCTTTTGTTACTTGCATCAGATTGTCCAAAAACGTTTCGTACATTTGGTACGACGCGACGATTTCCAGCATCCCAAGCCAATAGCCCATATTCATCACGCCGTCCGTCGCGTACACAAACTGGGACTTGACCTGCTTGATCACCGTGGCAAGCTCGGACTCGCTGATCGGCTTGTGCGCGATTTTGTCCAATTCCGCAAAGATCGCGGCTTCGACTTTGCGGATCGGCACACCTGGGCGTACCGTCGCCGATAGGTCAATCGTACCTGGGTCAATCGTCGCGCGAAAACCGCAATCCACATCCGTCGCGAGTCCGGTTTCGACGAGCGCGCGATACAAACGCGATGAACGTCCTGGACTACTGTGTCCCGAAAAACTCATCCCGCCCACGCCCGCGAGCACACCCGCCATAACAAACGCGGGGAGAAAATCAGGATCGGTTGCGCGCGGACCGTGATACGCCGCGAGGAAATAACTCGTCGCGCCGGGACGGCGCAACAACACGCGGCGTTCGCCTTCTTGCGGCGGCTCGACCATTGTGACGGACGGCGCGTCCTTGCCGCGCGGCAGGTTGCCGAACGCGTCCGCGATTTTCTGAAGCATCTCGTCCGCGTCGAAATCGCCGACCGCGACGATGACCGCGTTGTTTGGCGCGTAAAATGTTTTGTAGTGATGGTAGAGATCGTCGCGGGTCATCGTTTCGAGATCGGTCTTCCAACCGATCGTGTCGTGATGATACGGATGCACCTTGTACGCCGCCGCGCCCACTTCTTCGGCGAGCCAAAACCGCGGCTCGTTCTCCGCGCCTTCGCGTTCGGAGATGATGACGGTGCGCTCGCTCGCGACCTCGGTGGGGTCGAACAATGAATTGACCATACGATCCGCTTCAATCCGCAGCGCGAGGTCAATGCGGTCGCTCGGCAAGGTTTCATAGTACGCGGTGAAATCGGTCCACGTAAACGCGTTATCCGATCCACCGTTGCGATTGACGAGACGCATGATCTCGCCTTTGCCCAGCGTCGGCGTACCCTTGAACATCATGTGCTCGACCCAGTGCGAAACGCCGGTGATGCCGGGCACTTCGTTGCGCGAGCCGACGCGATACCACACCCAAAAGGTCGCCACCGGCGCGGTGCGTACCGATTTGAGCAGAATTTTCAAGCCGTTATCGAGACACTCTTCGCGGATGTTATTCATCCATCATCCTCCGGACGTTCTTACCAATGCTCAACGTGATTGACCATATCACCAGGCGACATTGCTCCACAAATCAGTGTCAACGCGTCAAGCATTTCGCCGATACGTCTGTCCTCTTCAAAGTACACAATCCCGAAATGGGACATGCTTTTCTGATCCATTCCCAGGAAATCGCTGTCTTTTGTAACAAGCACGCGCCGTTCTTGTTCCGCAAACTGCCAATGTTCAAGATCAGTTGCCTTACGCAAGCCAACATCCTGGGCACGCACAACATCAATACCGCGACGACGAAGCGCGACAGCAAGCGCCCTGGGCATGTGCTCATCGAGATAAAATCGAATCGGATCAGCCACGCAGCGTCTTTATCCTGTCTTGCAATTTCGATGGGTGGCGTTTTTTGGATTGCTCGACAATTTTTTTATCGCGTTCCCAATCGCGTCGAATTTCCTTGATGTGGTCGTAATAGTACGCCAATGCCGCGTGAATCTCTGCTAATGTCAGATCGAATTGGTCTGCGATCTCATCCGGCGACATTGCCATTGTTTCATGCCAGATGACGACATCCTGCACGCGAATCCGGTGACCGTCAATGCGCGGACGTCCACCCGCAATTCCCGGCGTCTTGACAATGTATGGTTTTTTCTCTTTTAACGCAATCGCGTTCCGCACCACCATCTTTGCCTCACGAACAGAACTCACAATTCTGAATTCTGAATTCCTAAATTCCCATCACCTTGTTCAACGCGCGCACCGCTTCGCCGGATTTTTGCAAGAGCGCCAGCTCGTCGGCGTTGAGATTCAACTTGACGATTTCCTCGATGCCTTGCGCGCCCAGGCGCACAGGGACGCCGGCGTACACGCCGTTGATGCCGTACTCGCCTTCGAGGTACGCAATGCACGGTAAAATCTTTTTCTTGTCGTACACAATCGCGTCCACCATTTCGGCGACCGCCGCGCTCGGCGCGTAGAACGCCGACCCAGTCTTGAGCAAGTTCACGACTTCAGCGCCGCCATCGCGCGTGCGTTTGACGAGCGCATCAATCTTTTCTTTCGATAACAACTCGGTGATCGGCACACCGGCGACCGTTGTGTAACGCGGGAGCGGGACCATTTGATCGCCGTGCGCGCCCAGGACGTACGCGTCCACGTTTTGCACCGACACGCCCAGTTCCATCGCGACGAACGTGCGAAAGCGCGCGCTGTCGAGCACGCCGGCTTGACCGATGACGCGATGCTTGGGGAATTTGGTCATGTGCCAAATCAATTGCGTCATCGCGTCCACCGGATTCGTCACGATGATGACGATGGCGTTCGGCGCGTGCTTGGCGATTTGCTCGCCCCAACCGCCGACGATTTTCTGATTCGTGAGAATCAAATCGTCGCGGCTCATCCCAGGTTTGCGCGCGATGCCCGCCGTCATCACGACGATATCCGAGTTCGCGATTTTTTCGTACCCGACGCCGTCTTTCACCGTGACGCCGGAAACGTTCACGTCGTAGCCAACGATCGGTCCCGCTTCCGCCAAGTCAAGCGCCTTGCCTTCCGCGACAAACTCGACGACGTCCGCGAGCACCACATCCGCGTAATTTCGTTCCGCCAATCGTTGCGCGGTCGTCGCGCCGACAAAGCCCGCGCCGACGACCGTAATTTTCCTTCGCATGTATTCCTCCAGGATTTTGCAAGATGACCACCAAGACACACACGCGCCAAGAGGTCCTCTTCGCGCGCGCGCGCCTTGGTGGTAAATTGAAGCAGGTTCGAACGCGCGAGTGGTTACGCGTTCATGCGCACCACAGGTTTTTTGCGATGCGTATGGTCTTGATGATGACCGGCAAGATAAACGACCGGCTCATCCCCATCCACGTCTGCCCAGTGCGGCAAATCGCCGGGAATTTCTAAACGATCGCCGGGTTGAAGGATGATTTCTTCGTCAGCTTCCGGCAATCCAACGCGCATGCGTCCGCTCACCACGACGCGCACTTCGGCGTACTCATGCGCGTGAAGCGGGTATACGGTGCCCGCCGGATCGCTCCATTCCGAAACCGTCCATCCTTCACCCATTAGCGCACTCCGCAGTGCTTCGAGAGACGGCGATGTCTCTTGATTCCAACGGGTTAGTCGAAGTGTCAATGCGCTGCTCTCTTATCGCTGTTCAATTGGCGCATAGTGTTGGTCGTGTGGACCGACGTACAGCGATTCAGGACGCATGATGCGATTGTCCATCAGTTGCTCCATCACATGCGCCGTCCATCCTGCCACGCGACTGATCGCGAAAATCGGCGTGAACAAATCAACCGGAATTCCCAGCGTATAGTACACCGATGCGGAGTAAAAATCTACATTGACGTAGATGTTGGGACGCTCGCGCGCCATCACCTCGCGCATCTTTTCCGACATCTCCCACCATTTATGATTGCCTGTGTGCTCGGCGAGGTCGCCCGCGATGCGGCGAAGTTGCAACGCGCGCGGATCGTTCGTCTTGTAAATCCGATGACCGAAACCGGGAATCTTGCCCTTGTGCGCGAGCTGAGACATGATGTATGGCTCAACTTTGGATACATCGCCCAACTGCAAGAGCACTTTCATCACCGCTTCGTTCGCGCCGCCATGCAACGGTCCTTTGAGGGCGCCAATCGCGCCGCTGATTGCCGAGTACATATCCGACTCGGTCGAAGCGATCGCGCGCGCGACAAACGTGGACGCGTTCAGTCCGTGATCCATGTGCAGGATCAATGCGATGTCGAGCACGCGCGCGACCTGGGACGAAGGTTCCTTGCCATCGAGCATGTACAGAAAATTCGCCGCGTGCGAAAGATCGGCGCGCGGCGCGATGGGTTTGCGCCCGCTGCGGATGTTGTGCCACGCGGCGACGATCGTCGGCATCTGCGCGCTGAGGCGAATAGACTTGCGGACATTCGCCGACACCGAATTCGACGCGCCGTCCGGATCGTGCAAACCCAGCACCGAGACAACGGTACGCAGAACATCCATCGTGGAGGTATGGCGGGGATACAGTTCCATCCCTTCAATGACTTCGTGCGGCAGAGGGCGCGCAACGATAAACTTGCGCGTCAGTTTGTCGAGTAGTTCGCGTGTGGGGAGAATACCGTACCAAAGTAGATCAACAGTTTCTTCAAACGTAGATTTTTCAGCGAGATCGTTGATGTTGAATCCACGATACGCTAGGATTCCATCGCTTCCGCGCACTTCGCTCAGCGAAGTGGCAGCGGCATAAATACCCTCCAAACCTTTGGCAACCTGCGGTGTTGCGCTTGCTTCAGTCATCGTATCTCCTTTGGATTCTGAGGTTCGCGCCGAGATTATAGTCTGCTCGTCTGGATTTGTCAACGACTCGGCGTTTCATTCGATTAGATGCATGATGCACGCGGACGTGACAGCGCCGGCTTTTACTTTGGTTGTATGCGTCGGACGCATGCCGGGATCATCGTAATCGCCCGATTCACTGTTTACCGACATACCCGGTCATCTCGACAAACCCCTTGCCGTTCACTGGCGCGCCGCGCGATTGTCCGTTGATTTCGACCGCGCCTTCCCAATAGGTGATCGAAACATTCATCTCTTGATCCGCGATGTACGGTTTCAATTCCAGTCGAATGTTTGCCGATGGAACCGCGATAGTCCAGCGCGCCGGATACGTCGCGCGCGATTTCGGACTCGTCCACTTGTCTTGCACATGAATGTCGAATTGATCGCGCGTCAATCGTCGCGTCGTGCCATCAGGTTCGACGAGTGTGCCGGACGAAAGCGGCTCGATGCTTCCATCCTTCTGTCGAATCTGGAACAGCATCAATTCACGATTGTCGCTCAGTTGAATCGAAAACCAATCCCAGCCAACCGCGTTCTCGCCGAGCACTGCGGTGCTCCATTCGTGATCCATCCACGAAGTACCGGTAACTGTTAACTGTTCACTGTTCACTGTTATTGTTCCGCTCGTTTCGAGTCGCGTAAACGAAACATAGTACGACGCGTTCCCGGCATCCGCCGATTTCTGTGACAAGCCGCGATCACCTTGTAGAACCAGCGGCTTCTGCGATGCGAGCATGAGATTAAGAACGCGTCCTTCGTCTTCGGCGAATAATTGCACGCGTGAGCCGTCATCCGGTAGAGACGTTGCGTGCAACGTCTCTACATTCCAATTCTCGATCCACACGCGGAACGGATTGCCGCTCGCGCCCGCGAGTCCCGCCGCGCCGCGACTGAATCGTTCGGTCGCGGTGTGCTGATTATTCTTGACATCGGTGAGCGCAAAGTGTGCGAAATAGATTTGATTCGTGCCCCAATCCGATGCGCGGGCGTTCGCGGTTGACGAGATTGCGCGGCGAAAGAAGGTGAGTTGATAACCAAATCGTCGCCCATCGTTCGCTTGGAGATTCCCAGTATAGTACCACCACTCGGTTTGAAATTCCGGATGCGGACCGTGATCGTCCGGGAATTTGAAATCGCGCGCACGATCCGCGCGCGCGTAACCGGCAATGTCAGTACTCGCCTGCAAGCCGACGACAGATGCGGTGACTTGGGGAGATGGCTGGGAGGTGAGGAGTATGAAAACGAGACCAGTCACACCAAGGATTACCAAAACAATCAACACATTACGCTTCATTTGATCGTCCCCCAAAAATCCAGCACAAAGCGCACGCGACCTCCTCTTCCTTGAACATTCCACGCGGAGGAACAACGGTTACCATCAGATTAATCGGACAAAACTTTCGTAGCCCATGAAACAGAAATCGCGCAGGTGACGGGATATCCTCCAGTCTCGCGCGATTTTTTCGTTTAACAGTGACGGTTCCGGGGCTATGATTTCTCATTTGCCTCGTCAAGTATCTCAGCATAAAGATCATCGCCGATAAAGAATCCTGCATCTCGTCGCAGCGTTTCCATCGCGTCTTTAACGGAGGCTAAATCCCCACTACGTTTCGCGCGCAAAAGAATACCGAGCACTCCCACTGGTTGCAAGCCCATCGCTTTGGCTTTGGCGCGTCCATCATGCTCATCCATCAGAATCACACGAGTTTTTTGTTCAAGTGCGAGCACAATCGCGGCAGATTCGCCCCGATCCAATTCTAGCGCGAGCGCACGAAACAAATCGTCGTCCTCGATCTGAATTTCGCGCATCCACCAATCTGCGAGTGATTGTCGAATAATCTCCGTGCCTGCCAAATCGGTCTCAGTCTTGAGTTCCGCCCGTACTTCTTTGGGAATCAAGATTTGCCCGAACTGAATCTTGAGCAAGTCCAATTTTCCAATAATCGCGAGACTGAGAATCGGCGACGTGTTGCTAACTGCGGGCATAGCTCACATCGTCTTGTAAATCTTCAGCGGAATAGTGACGCGGGATGCCGCGCTTGCCCAATAGCAAACCGAATTCATATTTGTTCAAGTTCGCCAACTCGCGCGCTTTGCCGAATGAGAGAATTCCCCGGGCATACAAGGCGCAAGCCAGTTCGACCATCAATTGTTCTTTTTGATTTTGTTGCGAGAGGCGCATCGCCTCTGCAATCGAATCTGGAATTTCAAGTTGGATACTCATTACGTTACACTCCTTCCCACACCTTGATTATACACGAATTTCCAACTCTTGACGAACATTGTTCACTGTTCACTGTTCACTGCCCACTACTCCTCCCTCAACGCGTCCGCGACCTGCAAGCGACCCAGCCGCACCATCGGGTACACCGCGGCGAGCAACGCGGCGACAATCGAAACGACCAACGCTTGCGCGTACACTTCGGGAACTGGCTCGAAGAAAATCGTCCAGCCGAACGAACGCAAGTTGATCACGTAAATCAAAATCGCCGAGAGCACCAAGCCGGTCGGTATCGCGAGCACGCCCGCCGTCGCACCCATCAACCCGCTTTCCAGCAACGTCAGCCGCCACAACTGATCGAGCGTCATTCCCGTCGCGCGCAGGGTGCCGAGTTCGCGCGTGCGTTCGAGTTGCAACGCCATCAGCGCGCCAAGCACGCCGATGAACGCGACGAAAATCGCGATGACGCGCAACGCGGCGGTGATCGCAAACGTGCGATCAAAAATCACGAGCGCCGCCTCGCGCAGAGATTTGTTGCTTTGCACAACCACTTGGGCGTCGCCCAACGCCGCGCGAATCGTGTCCTCGATTTGATCCGTGTTCGCCTCGCGCGGCAGATACACACCAATCGCCGAAATACTCGGATCGTTCCAAAAGTTGCGATACACTCCCAGCGACATTAAAACCAAGCCCTGGTCGGACGAGTAATCGAAAAAGATCGCGGCGATGAGAAAGGGTTGCGCGCCGTGATCGGTCTGCAACGTGATGTGATCGCCGACCTGGACGCGGAAACGATTCGCAAACGGCTCGCTCACAAACACGCTGCCTTGCTTCCACTCGTCACGCGCGTTCGGACGATTCGTTTTCAGCACGCGATTTTGCGCGGTGGACGCCGCGATGAGCCGCACCTGTCCCAGGTCGGGCGAGTACGCGTTGACATCGCGCACCGTCTCGACACGCGCACTGCCGCTGACGCCGCGCACTTTTTCGACGAGCGCGGGATCAAGCGCGTTGCTACGATTCGCGCCAACGATTGGCGGCGAGATGTAAATGTCGGCAGTGAGCGTTTCGTCGAGCCAGTGCACGACCGTCGTGCGAAACGATTCGATCATCACCGTGACGCCAATCACGACCGACACGGCGACCATCAGCGCGGCAATCGCGACCGAGGTGCGGCTCAACGCTTGCGTGACCGTGCGCGCCGCCATCCGCACGAGCAAGTTGAATCGTCCCAGGGTTCGCGTCGCGCCGCGCATTAACAGAATTGTGAAAAGCGGCGCGCCGAGCGTCACGCCAAACAACGCGATAAAAATTCCGAGGAACGACGCGGTCACGCTGTTCGTAATGAGAATCAAGATCAACGCGCCAACGCCGGTCAACGCGATGCCGCCAAACGTAATCGCGGGCACATTGCGCCGCACGCGCGATTCGAGATCGGAACGTTGCAACACGGTCACGGCTGGAACATTCGCGGCTTCGGCGGCGGGCAACGCGGCGGCAAGAATCGCGGAAAAAATTCCAAGCAACATCCCCTTGACAATCGAAAACGCATCCACGTCCACATCGCGCACGGTCACGGAAAAGTACAAATCGTTGATCGTCTGCGTCACGAGCGCGACCGTGAGTCGTCCCAGCACAATGCCGAGCGCGATGCCAATGATCGCGCCGATGACGCCGCTGACGGCGGCTTCGCTCAAGATCATGCCGAAAATTTGGCGACCCGTGACGCCGACGCATCGCAAAATTCCCAGGACGCGCCGACGTTGCACAACCGAAAAAAGCGTCGTGTTATAAATCAAAAACATGCCGACGACGAGCGCGAGCAAACTGAACGCGGTGAGATTGAGTTGAAACGCGGCGGTCAATTGCGCAACCGTGTTCGCTTGTTCCGATGCTGGGACAATGCGTAGATCACTCGGCAGTTTTGCCGCGATGGATTTCACCATCGCCTCATCCGCGATCAAATCAATGCGCGAGAGTTTGCCGCGCAGATCGAACAATTCTTGCGCGGTCGAAATGTCCGCGAGCAGCAAACCATCGAGCGCGCGCGCGGACACGTCGTTCGGCGGACGTAATAAGCCAATGCTCGTGACGCGTTTTTCGCGCGTGCCGATGACGAGCGTGAGCGTGTCGCCGATGTTGAGATGCGCGCGTTCCGCCGTCGCGGTGCTCAACAGAACCGCGTTCGGTTGCGTAAAGAACGCGGACAACGCGTCGAATCCGATTTGTTGCGTGGACGCGGTGAGGTAGGTGCGAAACGGCGCTTCGGCAAAAATATCCACGCCGAGCACGTGCAACACTTGTCCGCCCAATTCTTTCGCGCCCGCGTACCCTTCGACGACCGGCGCAGTCAAACGATTCGCTTGTGCGACGCGCAAATCGCGATAGACGCGTTCGTCCACACCGTCGCTTCCACCGACGATTTGATGCGTCGCTTTGCCGACGACCGCGTCCGTCGAAAGTTTGAACGCGCGCGACGCGCTCGCGTTCGCCAAGTCCACCGCCACGACGACCGCGACACCAAGCGCGACCGAGAGAATGACGAGCAGAGTCATCCAGGGTCGGCGCAGTTGATCGCGTATGGCAGTTTTGAATAATGTTAGTTGCATCGTTGGTTAGTTGAATCGTTGCCTAGTTGCTCCGCGCAATGGAGGCGAGCGTTTACGCGGTATTGTGTGTGCGTCATACAATTCATCCCATTACCATTTACCAATTACGATTTACCTGTACGATTCCGCTTGCAAGTTGAACAAGCGCGCGTACGTCCCGCCGCGCGCGAGCAGATCGGAATGGGAACCTTGTTCGGAAATGTGTCCTTGCTCGACGACAAAAATGCGATCCGCCATGCGCACCGTCGAAAAACGGTGACTGATAATCACGGCAGTCTTGTCGCTCGTGAGTTCACGAAATTGCTCGAACACCTTCAACTCATTTTCCGCATCGAGCGCGGCGGTCGGCTCGTCGAGCACGAGCATTTCGCAATCGCGCATGAACGCGCGCGCGAGCGCGATCTTTTGCCACTCGCCGCCGGACAAATCGCGTCCCTTGTTGAACCAGCGACCCAGCATCGTCTCATAGCCCTCCGGCAGCGCGGCGATCAATGGATGCGCGCCGCTTTTCTCTGCCGCGCTCACGATGCGCGGTCGTTCATCCAAATCTTCGATCTGCCCAAAGCCCACATTCTCCGCCGCGCTCAAATGATACCGCACGAAATCTTGAAAGATCACGCCGATACGCTGGCGCAATTCGCGCAGATCGTACTCGCGCAAATCCACACCGTCGAGCAAAATCGCGCCTTCGGTCGGATCGTACAAGCGCGTGAGCAATTTGATCAGCGTCGTCTTACCCGCGCCGTTCGGACCAACGAGCGCGATTTTTTCGCGCGGGCAAATCTTCAAGTTGACGTTGCGCAACGCCCAGCCCGTTTGCCCGACGTACTGAAATCCCACGTTGCGAAATTCGATGCCCTGTTGAATTTTGCGCGGCACACGCGCGGGACGTGTCGCAATCGTCATCTGCGGCGTGAGCGCGAGAAACGCGAACAGGTTGCTCATGAACAAACCGTTCTCGTACAATTCACTCAGTCCATAGAAAATCGCTTCGAAGGTGCTTTGGCTACTGCGAAAAATTCCCAGGTACAGCGTCATATCGCCGAGCGTGATTTCGCCGCTGACCGCGCGCCACACGATCCACGCGTACGCGCCATAGTACGAGAGCGTCGCGAGCAAACCGAAGCCAACCGACGCGAAACTGCGCCCCTGCGCGATGGCTTGGTCTTGCTTCAAAAATTTCCAAAAGAGTTTTGCATACCGCGCAAGCAACGGTTCACCCAAGCCAAACAGTTTCACTTCTTTGACCGCGTCGTAATCGGTCAACAAATGTTCGAGATAGTTGAGTTGCCGCGCTTCGGGCGCGCGCCAGGACAATACGCGGAAACTCAGTTCGGCATAGCGACTCTGAAAGATGAACGCGGGAATCGTCGCGATGAAAAGAATGAGCGCGAGCCAGGGACTGAAACGAAATAGCAATGCGCCGAACGACAGCAACGTAATAACACTTTGCACGAGATAAAAACTGCCGTTCGCGATTTGCAGTCCGCGCCAATCCGCTTCGCGGCGCGCGTTTTGGAGTTTGTCATAGTACTCGGCATTCTCGAAATGCGTCAAATCCAATTCGAGCGCCTTGCGAATGATGCGCGTGTTGATCGCGAGATTCATCCGCGAGTGCAGAACGTGCTCCGCGAATGTGCGCGCTTGACCGTTGACCGCTTGCAAAACGACCAAGACAAATTCCGCCGCGAGCAACGGCGCGATTGCCTGCAAGCCGGCTTCTGCGCCGGCGCGAGTGTTGATCGCGTCCACGACCGCGTCCACGATCAACTTGCCGACCCACGCCTGGCTCGCGGGTAACATCGCGCCAACCAGCGTGCAACCTAGCATCGCGAGCGCGGACGGACGATGCGATTCCCAGACCAAGCCGAACGCGCGGCGCACATTGATCGCCGCGTCCTTGATGTTGCCGCGGTGCTCGTTGAGCCAGCGCGTCCAACGATTTGTCAGTCCAAGTGATTCACTCATACTGCGTGTTTGCCATTCCTCTCTTCAACCAATCGCCCATGATCGAGCCGCAGCACGCGATCCGCGCGCGCGGCGACATCAAGCGAGTGCGTCACCATCACCAATGTTTTGCTGTGCTCACGCGCGAGCCGCGTCAACAAATCCAGAACCTTGACGCCGGTGTCCGCATCGAGATTGCCGGTCGGCTCATCGGCGAGAATCAGCGCGGGATCGGCACACAGGGCGCGCGCAATCGCAACGCGTTGTTGCTCGCCGCCGGAGAGTTTGTCCGGAAAAACCTGGGCGCGGTCGAGCAAACCGACCGCATCGAGTAATTCGTTCGCGCGCGTGAGAGCTTCTTTTTCTTTCCATCCGTTCAACTCGGCGGTCAGCAACACATTTTCGCGCACGCGCAGCGTCGGAATCAAATTGAAAAATTGAAACACAAAGCCGATGTGATCGCGGCGAAACAGCGTACGCGCACGGTCGTCCAGCGCGCTGATGCGCGCGTCGCCGATCCAAATATCGCCGGCTGTTGGCACATCCAACCCGGCAAGCAAATTCAACAGCGTACTCTTGCCGCTACCGCTACGTCCAACCATCGCGACAAATTCGCCGCGCGCGATGTGCGCGTTCAAATCGCACAACACCGCGCGGCGTTTCTCGCCTTCCTGAAATTCCTTGCTCACGTTTTCGAATCGAATGTGATGCAATGATGTCATTCAAGACTCCGCGTTGAAAAATACAAAATGCGTATCAAGTATTGCGTTTTGCGTGATGCCATCCGCCATTCGCCATCCGCAATCCGGAATACTGATTATACCCGAATCTCACATCTGTCAACTGATTCAACGACAAGTCAAATAAAATTCTTGCGTTTCCTCCGCAATCGCTTATAATGCGCTCAATTCACAAGGAGCAATCCCCGATGGCATATTTTGATCTCGCGCTAGAAGAATTACAAATTTACAAACCGCCGCGCGTCGAGCCGAATGATTTCGACGCGTTCTGGCAAACGACGCTCGCGGAATCGCGCGCGCATCCGCTCGACGCGCGTTTTGTGCCCGCCGATTTTGGTCTGCGCGCAATCGAGTCGTTCGATGTGACCTTCAATGGGTACGCCGGTCAACCGATCAAGGGCTGGCTACTTTTGCCGCGCGAACGTAAAGGCGCGTTACCGTGCGTCGTCGAGTACCTCGGCTACGGCGGCGGACGCGGTTTTCCAACTCAGTGGCTCGTCTACGCGAGCGCGGGGTACGCGCATTTCGTGATGGATACACGCGGGCAAGGGAGCGGCTGGCTCAACGGCGACACGCCTGATCTCGAAGCGGACGGCAGCAATCCGCAATTTCCTGGGTTCATGACGCGCGGCGTGCTCAATCCGAACACGTACTATTATCGCCGCGTGTTCAGCGACGCCGTGCGCGCGATTGAAGCCGCGCGCAGTCATCCCGCGGTGGACGCAACGCGCATCGCGGTCACCGGCACGAGTCAAGGCGGCGGCATCACGCTCGCGATGGGCGCGCTCGAACCGACCGTGCAAATCGTGATGCCCGATGTGCCGTTCCTCTGTCACTATCGTCGCGCGACCAAATTGATTGACACCGCGCCGTACAGCGAGATCGTCAACTTTTGCAAAACGCATCGCGACAAAACTGAAACCGTTTTTCACACGCTCGCGTACTTCGACGGAGTGAACTTTGCCGCGCGCGCGACCGCGCCGGCGTTGTTCAGCGTCGGCTTGCGCGATGACATCTGCCCGCCCTCGACCGTGTACGCCGCGTACAATCACTACGTCGGCGCGAAACAAATTCGCGTGTACGAGTTCAATCAACACGATGGGGGCGGAGCATACCAGGTCTTGGAACGACTGCGCTTTTTGCGCGAGGCGTGGAATGCGTAACCCCACCCTCCCCTCCCCTTGGCAAGGGGAGGGTTAGGGAGAGGTATATTCAAGGAGTCATCATGTCCAATACGATCTCTCTTCCCGATGATCGCTACTTTGGTCCCGATCCCGAACAAAAAGAAACGGCAATTCATTTACACAATCAAGTCAAGGATTTGCCGCTGATTTGTCCACACGGTCACGTTGATCCGCGCGTCTTTTCCGATCCGAATTATTCGTTCGGTTCGCCGGCGGATTTATTCATCATCCCCGATCACTATGTTTTTCGAATGCTCTATTCACAGGGCGTCGCGCTCGAAAACCTGGGTGTGCCCACGCGCGATGGCACGCCGGTCGAAAGCGATCATCGCAAAATCTGGCAATTATTCGCGGAAAATTTCTATTTATTCCGCGGCACACCGACCGGCATCTGGCTGAACTATGAATTGCGCGTCGTGTTCGGCGTCGAACAAAAACTGAACGGCGAAACCGCGCAGGTGATTTACGATCAAGTCGCCGAGAAACTCGCCTTGCCCGGCTTTCGCCCACGGCATTTGTTCGCGCGATTCAACATCGAGACGCTCGCGACGACCGACGCGGCAACGGACACGCTCGAGCATCATCGCGCGTTGCGCGAATCGGGCTGGCACGGACGCATCGTCCCGACCTTTCGCCCCGACGCGGTCGTGAATCTCGACGCGCCGAATTGGAAAACCAATCTTGAGGCGTTGAGCCAAATCACGGGTATCACTATAACCAATTACCATTCACTAATTACCGCGCTTGAAAACCGCCGCGCCTTCTTCAAGCAAATGGGCGCGACCGCGACCGATCACGCCGCGCTCGGCGCATACACCAACGAACTCGCGCCGCAAGAAGCGGATGCGATCTTCCAACGCGCCTTGTTGCGTCAAGCCGACGCCGACGACGCGATGCGCTTCACCGGGCACATGCTGATGGAAATGGCGCGCATGAGCATCGAAGACGGCATGACGATGCAACTGCACGTCGGCTCGTTCCGCAATCACAACGAAATGATCTTTTCACGCTTCGGTCTCGACAAGGGCGCAGACATTCCCATCGCGAGCGAGTTCACGCGCAACCTGCGTCCTTTGCTGAACAAGTACGGGACGGATCCGCGGCTCACCTTGATTCTGTTCAACCTCGACGAGTCCACGTACTCGCGCGAAATGGCGACGCTCGCTGGACATTATCCCGCGTTGAAACTGGGTCCGCCCTGGTGGTTCTTCGATTCGCTCAATGGGATGAATCGTTATTTCGATTTGATGTCGGAGACCGCCGGGCTGTACAACACGGCTGGGTTCAACGACGACACCCGCGCGTTCTGTTCGATTCCCGCGCGGCACGATGTGTGGCGGCGCGCCGCGTGCAACTGGCTCGCCGGCTTGGTCGTGCGCGGTATCGTGGACGTGGAAGAAGCCGAGGCGATGGCGCGTGAGATGGCGTACGGACTAGCGCAGAAAGCATACAAACTATAGAATGACCGCCGACGACCGACCGCCGACCGCCGCAATCACAAGCGGTCAGCCGTCGGTGGTCGGCGGTCTATCCACAAGGAATATTCCAATGAACAGTCTACACACTGTAACCGATCTAATGGAAATCGCGGCGCGTACCGCGCCAAAATCTGCTGGGCAAGATTACATCGTCACGCGCGTGCTCGAAGGCGACATTCTAAAAACACTCGCGGACGAAATGGTCAAGTTCGGCGCACATACCGGTAAAAAGAATTTCGACCGCGACGCGAGCAACGTCGCCGCGTCTGAAGCACTCGTGCTGATCGGACTCAAGAGCGCGCAATCGCTCAACCTGAATTGCAGCGCGTGCGGCAAAGAATCGTGCTCCGAGTTGCTCATCAACAGCGTCGAGGGCGAATTTCGCGGACCGCAGTGCGCGTTCCGTCTACTCGACATGGGCATCGCGCTCGGCTCCGCCGCCAAGACCGCGAGCATGTTAAACGTGGACAATCGCATCATGTATCGCGCGGGTGTCGTCGCACGCGCGATGGGTTTGATTGACGCGGATTTCGTGATGGGCATTCCGCTTGCCGCGACCGGCAAGAGTATTTTCTTTGATCGTCCGGCGTAGCAATTCGGCTGTTGCACTATATCTCAAATTGCGATAGAATAAAGTCATGCGAATCATCTCGCGTAAAGCATTGCGCCAGTTCTCGGAACGGCATCCTGACAGCAAGAACGCTCTCGCCCGTTGGTTCAAGATCATCGAACATTGTAGCCCGCGCAATCTCATTGAACTACGCGCGGTGTTTCCGTCTGCCGATCAAGTAGAAGATTGGGTCGTCTTCAACATCGGCGGCAACAAATATCGGCTGATTGCTTCAATCCATTTTAATCGAGGCAGAGTGTACGTTCGTCATGTGCTCACACACCAAGAGTACACGCGGGAGGGCTGGAAATGACCATTTTTACAAAAGAAGTTCAGGGACATTGGACAAATATTCGTCCTTTGCTCACCATCCGTAATGAACGCGAGTACGATTCGGCGGTCAAACGGCTCAATCAATTGCTTGACCAGGTTGGCGCCAATACGCGCCATCCCTTGTATGGATTGTTGGACACCTTGGGCACCCTAATTTCGGCATACGAAGATGAACATCAAGCCATGCCTAAAGCATCCGGCATTGATGTGCTGCGCTACTTGATCGAAGAACACGGCTTGACCCAAATGGATTTTCCGGAAATCGGCTCGCAAGGTGTTGTGTCCGAGGTGCTAAACGGCAAGCGCGATTTGAACGTTCGACAAATTCGCGCTCTGGCAAAACGATTTCACCTCTCGCCCGCCGTATTTCTCTAATCACTTTGCCACGCAACGAAAAGGACGGATGACCACCCATCATCCGTCCTTTGTTTTTTGTCCCTCGTCGAAATTTACTGGACAAACGGTTTCAAGTGCCGCACAAAATGTTTTTCGAGATTCGCCGCGTACGCGTTGGGATTCGCGCGCAACAGCGCCATCAGCTTGTCGTAGAACATCAACTTGCCCTGGGCATCGCGCGTGCGGAGCACGGAGCCGAACGTGACGTGGAAAATCTCGCGCGCGTCGAATTGGTCGAGCAGTGACGCGAGCTCAGCATCGCTCACATCGCCCGGCAACGGCGCTCTACTCAATTGCGCCGAGACGTGATAGCTCACGCGATCGTTTTCGTACCGCTCGCGCCCGAACACATAGATCGAACGGAAGAACGCCGTATCCAGCGCGGCAATCGTCCGCAACGCTTCGAGGTAACTCGTCCCCGCCGTTTTAAGATGCACCATCCCGCGCGTGTGTTGCGCGGCGATGCCGTACACGCTGAACTTGTCCGACCCCGAATGCAAACTCAATTTGTACGGACCGAGCGCGCGCGCGATTTCCGCGTGCACCGCGAAATCCTTCTCGAACTCTTTCAGATCGCCGATGTAATCCGAGCCCTTTTCAAAACGCCCAATATAGCGCGGCGCGAGACTCACCCACTCGACGCCGAGACGATTCAACTCGCTCGCGAAAAAGATGTGCTCGGTGTGCGTGGTCGGCGTATCCGTTTCGTCCACCGACACTTCCAACTCGAACGCCACCTCTTGCGCGACGAGATAGCGATACATTTTGACGACGTGCGCGATGGCATGACCGTACTTTGCCGCCGCGCGCAGGATCGCGCCTTTTTCGAGTTTGAGCGCGCGGTTTTCCAGCTCGATGGTTTGACCAACGTAATGCTTTTCCAAATCCGCCGCGGTGCTCTCGAGTTCGATCCACGGCAGAGCTGCGACTTTTTCTTGGATCGTCGCCGCGGAATCCTTATCCGCCGCGCTGTCCACGTGCGCGCCAGGATCAATCGTGAAAAACGAAAAACCGGCGGCAACGCAAATGTCAATGTTCTCCGGCGTCTTGAGGTGATCGGCGTCCGCGCCGAGTTTGCCGTTCCACCCGGCTTGGAACGCACCCCAGGTCGCGTCGCTCATCACATCGTTCGGCGACCGACCGGTGCGTTCCATTTCGCGAATGGACTGCTGCGAAAAGATCGGCGCGATCTTGTCGCCGGTCGCGCGCACCGCGCGTACGTGCCCCGGCGTCGCGAGTCCGAGTCGGTCGCCCATGCCCGCCGAGGTGACCAAACCCAGGAGCGTCGGTTTGAGCCAGGGCAACGTCTCGCGCAACGCGTGCGCGTTCGCGTGATCGGTCGGACACAACTTGAGCACATAGCCCGAGCGAAACGCATGCCGCTCGCCGTGAAACGCATCGAGCACCGGATTGTCGGGGCGCGTGAGCACCGCGACCTGGCGTCCCATGCGCGCTTGATGCAACCAAAATGCCGCGTCGCTCTGCACGACAAATGAATCCGGATAAATCGTCGTGAGATGCGAACGCAATTCGTTCAGTGAAAATGGAAAAATGTTTTCTGCCATCGAGATCCTTTTTCGACCGCGGTTTACTGTCCGCCGACCACCACGGTAAAAATCGCGGCGGTCAGCGGTCTACTGTCGGCGGTCATTTTATCAGTTGTTCTAAACGATCTACGTAGCGCGCGAGCACCCCGAATGTTTTTTCGATTGGCTCTGGCGTCGTGAGGTCTACGCCCGCGCGTTTCAACACGTCGAGCGGAAACGCCGAACCGCCCGCGTTCAAAAAACCGAAATATCTTTCGACTGCGCCATCCTTACCCGCTAAAATATTTTCGGCGAGCGCGTGCGCGCCGGAAATGCCGGTTGCGTACTGGTACACGTAAAAGTTGGAATACAGATGCGTTGGGAATTGCGCCCACGTGACACCCACGCGTTCGCGATCCATTACAACTTGACTGCCGTACCCTTCCGCGAACAAATCCGCGAGCAACGCGTTCATCGTGTCGGCAGTCAGCGCCTTGCCGCGCTCGATGCGTTCGTGAATCTCCAACTCGAACCGTGCGAGCGTGGGCATGATGAAAAAGTAACGATGGAAATTCGACATCGCTTCTTCGATGATACCGATTTGCAGATCGCGGTCGGACTGGGTCTTGAGCATGTACGCGCGCACCATCGCTTGATTGAAATTCGACGCGGTCTCGGCGAGGAACAAGCCGTAACTGCGATACACGAATGGCTGGGTCTTTTGCGAAAAATACTTGTGCAACGAGTGACCCAGTTCGTGCGCGAGTGTGCTCATCGAAAAGAGATCGTCGTTGTAACTCATCAGGATGAACGGCATCGTGCCCGGCACGCCGGTCGAGAATGCGCCCGCGCGCTTACCCTTGTTCGGGTACTTGTCCACCCAGCGTTGATCCAAACAACCGCGCCGCAACACGCCGACGTATTCTTCGCCGAGCGGTTTCATGCCTTCACAAATCCAATCCACCGCCTGCAAAAATTCGACGCGCGGTTTTACGTTGGTCAGCGGCGCTTTTTCGTCGTACGTGTAAAGCGTGTCGTAACCCAACGCGCGTTTACGGATCGCCCAGTACCGATGCCAGGTCGGCAAATTCGCGCGAAACGTTTTGATGAGATTGTGAAACACGTCGAGCGGAATATAGTTCGGCGCGAGCGATGCTTGGAGCGACGACGCGTAACGCCGTGCGCGCATCCGAAACACATCTTGCTTGACGCCGGCGGACAGCGCATTCGCCATCGTGTTCTTCACGGCGAGATGCGCGTCGGCGTAATTCTCGAACGCGGTGCGACGCACCGTGCGGTCGAGATGCGTGCGAAGCGCGTTGATCGTGCCTTGTGTTACCTCGAACGTCTCGCCCGCATCATTCCGCGCGGGTGCGCATTTCAAATCCGCGTCCGCAAGAATGCCATGCGTCGCCGCGCCGGTGCGAAACGCATCCGTGACCTGGCTCAACAATTCTTCGACTTCGGACGAACGCACGTGCGCGGCGCGTTGTTCGAGTCGCTCGAAATAGTGCGCGTACTGGGCGAGGCACGGTTCATCGCGCATCCACGCGCGCAATGCGTCAAAACCGATTGCGAGCAATTCGGGTTCGGCGAACGACATCGCCGCGCCGAGACGCGCCGCGAGTCCGCGCGCGCGATCATTCAAACCGACCGCGACTTGATCGGTCGTGTCGGGCGTGTGCCGCATACTTGCGTAGAGTACCACCTTGCCCGCGCGCATTTCGATTTCTTCGCTCGCCGCGAACCACTCGGCAAGCATCGCCGCGCTATCGGCAAGGTGTCCGCGAAAATGCGCGAGCGAGGGCAACATCTCTTCGATGCGTTTGAATTCAGTTTCCCACGCGTCATCGTCCGGAAAAATACTTTCGACGTCCCAGCGATGTTCGAGTGGAACGTCTTTGCGAAGGGGCACCATGTTAGGCATATCTACCTCGCTACATAGCAAATTTGAAATTTGCCTTACACTTTACTCGCCGCGCTTCGCTTGCGAAAGTCCGCAATCCAATTCGCGGCGTACTGGTCGTTGCCGAGCAACACATCGCTCGCGAGAATCGCTTGACGAATCACCGGGTTGGTCGGGTCGGTGATCGCGCACGTCAGCCCGCACAACATCGCCATCGGCAAGTACGCCGCGTTGATCGGCGAACGGTCGGGCAAGCCGAACGACACGTTGCTCGCACCCGCGATCAAATTCACACCCAGGTGTTCGCGAATCATTCGCATCGTCGCCAAGGTATTCCCCGCCGCTTCGGGATCCGCCGCGACCGTCATTGTCAGCGCATCAATAATGATATTCTCTTTCGCAATGCCGTGATCCGCGGCGCGCTGAATGATTTTTTCCGCGACGCGCATGCGTTCTTCCGGATCGCTCGAAATACCGGTCGCGTCATTTGCCAGACCAATGACCGCCGCGCCGTACTTTTTCACAAGCGGCAACACGCGTTCGAGTCGTTCATCCTCGCCGGTCACCGAGTTGACGAGCGCCTTGCCTTCGTACACGCTGAGCGCGGCTTCGAGCGCCTCGATCACCGACGAGTCAATGCACAGCGGCACATCCGTCACTTTTTGAATTGTGCGAATCGCGGCGACGATCATCGTCGGCTCATCGCCCATCGGCGTGCCCGCGTTCACATCGAGAATGTGCGCGCCCGCGGCAACTTGCGCGATCGCATCGCGCTCGACGCGTGAGTAATCGCCCGCGACCATTTCCTCACCCAGTTTTTTTCGTCCGGTCGGATTGATGCGTTCACCGATCATCACGAACGGATTACCCGCGCCGATGACGACCGTCTTCGTTTTCGATTGAATTATCGTTTCCATGTTTCCTCGTTAGGGATTAGAAATTAGCGATTGGAAGTTGGAGGTTGTAAGTTCCTAATTGGTAATTGGACTGAATTCTGAACCCTGAACACTGCCCTACTGTTCACCGTTCACTGTTCACTCGCCTGCTTCGCTTCCGCTTGCCCGACCTGCTCCATCAGTTTTTCCATCGCGTCAATGGTGGCGACGACTTCGGCTTTGGCTTCCGACCCAGCATTCGCGTCGTAGCCCATGTCTTGCAACAATTTTTTCGCGAGCCGCACGGTCGAGCTGGCATCCGGCGCATACCCATCCGCGCCCACGCGATCCGTGTACGCCTGATTCACCGGCGCGCCGCCGACCATCACTTTCACTTTGTCGCGCAGTCCTTCTTTCGCGAGCAATTCGATGTTCACTTTGAACATGGGCATCGTTGTCGTGAGGAACGCGGAAAAACCGACGAGTTGCGGTTGGTGTTGTTTGACCGCGGCGATAAATTTTTCCGGCGGCACATTCGTGCCGAGATCAATCACTTCAAAGCCCGCGCCTTCGAGCATCATGTCGCACAAGTTCTTGCCGATGTCGTGCAAGTCGCCCTTGACAGTGAGCATGATGACCTTGGCGACCGGTTTCGCGCCGGTTTGCGCGAGGATGGGGCGCAACAATTTCAACGCCTCGCCCATCGCCTTCGCCGACATCAACATCTCTGGCACAAAGTACTCGCCCTTTTCAAAACGCCGTCCTACTTCTTGCAACGCCGGAATCAACGCGCCAAACAACATATCGAGCGGTTGCATTCCCAACGCGAGACCTTCTTCGGTCAACGCCTTGACATCTTTCGCGTGTCCAGCAATCGTATGTTCGTTCAAACCTTGTTTGATCTCGTCTTCGCGTGCCATTATCCTCTCCTTCTGTTTTTCTCCCACGAAGGACACCAAGATCACAAAGAAGAATTTATGTGTTCTTCGTGAACTTCGTGGGCAAATTATTTCTGACGATAACGCGCCACCGTTTCGTAAATCGCGCGGACGTTTTCGTCCGGCGTTTCGCCGTCCATGTTGATGCAACACACCGCCGCGCGTTCGAGCGGCGCGCCCGCGCTCAACACGTGCTCGACATCCGCGACGACCTCTGCGCGCGATAACGTCGCGACGCGCACCGGGCTGAGCCGCAGATTGAAAATCGCGTTCGGCAGGGCGCGGCGACACGCGGCAATATCCGAACCCCAGCCGACATCGAAAAAGACCGCGCCCTCGATCTCGGCGTACAGCGCGGCGACCTTGTGCATGTCCTTGCCGCAATGATGAATACCGTACGGATACAAATCGCTTGCGAGCATTTTATCATAAGGCAGCAAAAATTCGCGGAATGTTTGCGGCGACACCATCTCGACACTGCAATTCGGGTGCAGGCTGATCGGCGCGTTGATATTGCGGACGCCGCGATTGACCGCAATCGAAGTCGTGCCGGTGCGTCGCTTGACGTAGAGCGCGATGTTGCGCGCGGTCTCGTACGCCACATCGAGCACGTGCCGCGCAAGCATTGGGTTCTCGAACATGTCCACGAAAATTTGCGGACCGCGCACATTGAGCGCGACGTTGAGCACGCCTTCCCAGTTCAAATCGCCTTCGAGATAGCCAAATTGTTTTTCGAGCATGTCCATCATCGCGATGATGCGACTGAACACTGGGTTCGTCGCGAGGTCGGGTGATTGCAACGCCATCTCCGCGTCGTCGTCGAGATTGCTCGGTACGACCTGGGGCGAGATGTCATCGCCGAACAAAATCTCGCAACCCAGCACTGCCGAAGGCATCCAGCCCGCCGCGATGTGAATCGGTCCGACGATGGGCTTGGGCGCGGGATTCGCCTCGCCCATTCCCAGGTCGCTAAAACGTTCGTGCAAAATTCGGCGCATCTGCTGTTCGCGTTCGACACGCAACTTGGGATCAAAGTAAAACGCTTCTTCAAATGTGATACCGTAATGCTTGTTCCACCAACTGGTGTGGAACACGACTTCGATGGGGAGGAATGAGTTAGGTTTGATATCCATTGTATCCTGATGCGTGAGACGTGATGCGCGATGTGTGAAAACGACAAAATGCTCGTCAGACATAAAACTTTCAATACGGTTTGCGTCTAATCTTGTTTTTGTAAATAAGTTCGGAAGGACGAACCCGCAGACCATTGAACACACATACACAAAACCAATAAAAGAGCATGTCTACGTTTGTCTCAGCGCGAGCATCCGCTATTGATCTTTGTTGACATTCAGACTCTGACAACGCCCGCACGATCTGCCCTTGTTTCTCAAGTAAACAATCACTTCCCTGCCTTGACAACCTACCTTCTACAAGAGTCGGAGTATAAAACCACATGAATCCTCCAACAAAAAAATAAATGACAAAAACAAAAAACAGTAACTTCATCCAAAGCGGTTTAATACCCCAAAACATTTTCCAATAATCTGGGGATGGCTTTCTCCTAACGAAACAATATACCATCCAGATTAAAGCGCCCCAAACACCGATACCCATTCCCAAACCGAGCATGGGAACAAGCATAAAATTTGTTGGAAGGTCGAGCGCAAAATAGGTAGAAAAATTTATTAGCAAACTCAACACAAATCCAACGACAGAGATGCGAAAGAAATAAGTCAAGTTCCTGGGAGAGAAAACTTGAGTCTGCACGAATGATATTCTCCTTGTATTCTAGGTATCACGTTCTCATCTTTCTCCAAACAACCGATTCGCCGTGACGACCGCTTCACCCCAACTGTTGACGACATAGCGATGAATAATACCAGTGTTGATGTGCGCGGCTTCAACCGGAATCGCGCCGTCCCACATCAAGCAAATCTTTTTCTCTGCCGCGATCTTGTATCGCTCGACCAGGTTTTGCATTTCAGGATTACCGAAATTGATCGCGGTGATGCCGGGCGTATCCGCCATCTCTTCAAAAAACTGATTGCCGTGACCGCAGAAATGCCCGAGCGCACCGCCGACCGCGCTTGCTACACGCGTGTTGTACGGCGCGCAAAATTCTTTGTACATTTTTTGCGAGAGCATCACACCCGAATCGTCGGGGATACACGCGCCGCCGATCTGACGACATAGGAATTTGTATCCTGCGTCCGGCTGGTCGCCCACAATCGAGCGATGCTTGTTGATGACCGCGATATAAAGCGGCACGAAGAAATCGAGCAACTCGTGAACGAACTTGGGATCCTCAATCGCCGCTTCGTAGATCGCGACGCCCGCGAGGTTGACCGCAAAGTTGAACGGACCTTGCGGATCGGGATGACCGATGTGCACGGTCTCTTTGAGTTTCGGGTACTGCGCGAGCGTATCGCGAAAGTACGCTTCGGTCTCCCAGACTTGCGCGCCGATGCCGTTGTTGAGATCGGGCATCCCGCGCGCCATCATCGCGCGCGTCTCGTCGAGGTTTTCGACCGGCATTGCCCAGGGCATATTGTCCTCGTCCTGGGAATAACCCGCGCCGAGAAGCGAAGTCGTGAGAATCAATCCATAGTTCGGACGTATCGTGAACACGCGATCATCTTTTAATAACGCGCCTTCGTACGCCAGCATCAATTCGCTGACGATCATTTTCGCCGGATCGCGGAACGCCTCGCCGTACGAAATCCGAATCCAGTCCGGCGGGAAATCGTTTTGAATATGGCTCCACGGCGCGCGGCACGTGACAATCGTCGGACGAAAATCGAGCGGCTCGTATTTGAGCGCAGCAAGTTGTTTTTGCTCGGCGCGCTTTTGGTGCGCGACATCCACTAACGATTCCAATTTATCGAGATAAGGACGCGGATCAAAATCGCTCACGGCATTTTCTCATTGATTGTCATTGCGAGTCCCGAAGGGGCGAAGCAATCCCCAGCCCCACCCTAGCCATCCCCTTTGTAAGGGGAGGGTTGGGAGGGGTACATTGCCTCGTGGCTTTGCTCCTCGCAATGACAAAAACACTATTTCAACCGGTACAACATCTCGCCGGCTTTCGGCACAACGAACGCTTTGCCGCGCGCGCGCCACTCGTCCGGGTTGATCGTGTTCGGATCGAGATAACCCAGGTTCGCGTGCTCGCAGCGTTGGCGCGAGATTTGCGTTGCGAGCGTCACGCGGATGCGCGGGGTTTCGACACACCGCACCGCGTCGTACTCGCCGATACCGCGCAAGTGCGTGCTGTGCGCGAGCGTGCCCCAGGGATAATGTTTGAACTTGTCCCACTGTTTGACAAAGTAATCGCGCACGTGATACCCGATCGCTTCGATCACTTTGCCATGCACGTACGAAATTTCGGTGATGTGAGGCGCGTAGATGATGACTTCGCCATCGTCCGCAATCGCCGGTTCCATTTTGTACATGCCCTTCGCCGCCGTCCAGATGTCGTCGTACATTTTCGGCATCACCGAAAGCACACGCGGCAGTGGCTCGTCCACGTACACGACGTGCGTCTGCGCGGCTTGGTCCGCCGCCGCATTCCACGCCTCACGCAAATCGCCGATGTGCACGCCCTCGACACCATCGCCTTCGACGACGTAACAACAACCGAGTTTGGGCACGTTGACCATTTGCGCCGCGCGTTCGATCACCGCGCGCACAGCCGTGTTCTTTGTACCGATAATCGAATAACTTGTCAATAGCGCGCCGATCCAGTGCGTCACGTTGATAATTTCATCGCCCGCGATGCCGGGGAACAAGTACTTGCTTCCGCCGGACATGCCGACGACTTCGTGCGGAAATACCGGACCGCACACGAGCAGTACATCGTAATCGAGAATCAGTTTGTTGAGTGTGACCGACACGTCGAGCTTCAACATCCCGTTCGTGATCTGCGCGATTTCGTCGGCGGGAATGACGCCGGCGGTGTAGAACGATTCCGGTTTCCACCATTCGTGGTTGAACACGCGAATGCCGCGCCGCGTCCAATCGCCCGGCGTCGTGTCGAGTCGGCGCGCGATCGCGTCCTCGTTCATTTCGGGATGCGTGCCGAGCGCGATCAAAATGTCGAGCGCCTGGGTTTGCGGTTTGACTAACTCGACGAGCAATTTGTAGAACAAGCCGAGCGGACCACTGCGCGTGCCATCGGGCACGATCACGAGCACACGCTTGCCGCGTAGATTCGAACTATCGAATGCCTTGACCATCGTCTCGCGAACCTGGGTCTCGCTGAGATGATGGTGGGATTCCGACACTGACCAGATCATAGTAACTCCTTATTTGCCCACGAAGGGCACGAAGATCACGAAAGTTAATTCAACGAATGAATCGTCTCCACTCTAACATTCCGACGCTGCCAAAGTTGATTTTGTAAAAGACTGGGAGCGCCTGCCCTGCCTGGAATGGTATTCCCCTAGATTCCAGTTCGATTTCCAACGCCTCTTGATAAACGGCTTCGAGACAGCCGTCACCCAATTCGCGATGAACTTCGATTGCCGCACCAACAATCGTATACACTTCTTCTTTGAAAAGCAACTCGGTCATCGCTTCACCTTGAATTTTTGTAACTACTCAGCCATCGTTCCTTTATCCGCGAATTACGCGAATCTTCGCTAATTTTTTCTTCTTATTCGCGCAATTCGCGTTATTCGCGGATAAATTTGTTTTTTCATCGGCGTAAATGTGGGTTGGCTGAGTAGTTAC
>JACRBM010000085.1 GCA_016219275.1 Chloroflexota bacterium | reverse complement strand
GGCGTGGGTAACAGTCTTTGAAAAGAAGTCACGAGCCAACATGGAGAAAAAGAACTGCCCACGTGACCCGTCGAAACGCCGAGTCATTTTCTCTGGGACACCCTGTTCGTGCAAATCTATTATACGAGGAGAAACCATGAACAAGTCTTCAACATCACTGTTGGTCTTTGGGGTATACCTCATTGGCATGGGCGCGGGGCTTGTCGTCATGCCCAACACCGTGCTCGGCCTCTTGAGCCTGCCGCCCACCAACGAAATTTGGATCCGCGTGCTGGGCGTGGTGACATTGGTGCTGGCGTTCTACTACATTCAGGCCTCGCGCGCCAACCTGCGTTCATTCGCCGCATGGACAGTCCCTGCAAGGGTCGCCGTCTTCCTGTTCCTCACGGGCTTTGTGCTGCTGGGCTGGGTTGGCCCGATCATGATCGTGCTGGGCTCAGTCGATTTGCTTGGCGCAGCGTGGACGGGCTGGGCTTTGAGGGCGGAAAAGTAATGGGTGATTGGCTGAACACGACATAGTCGAAGACCGTTACGACTGTGCATACAGAAACACAGCCGCCGCTATGGCAGACTTCCAAAGCCCAGCGCCAACCCGTCAAAGCATAAAGGCGGCTAACATCACGTGCAGCCGACTCGCCGTCGGCTTCGCCTCGGCGAGCGGCTGACGTACACGTTAGCCGCTTGCTCTGAAAAGTGGTGGTTACAATTGCAAGAGTAAAACAATCGTAATAATTTTTGAAGACATGATAGGATCGAAATAAAATATCTTCTTGTGGGAGTTGTTAAATGGAAACATGGCAAGTCATCCTCGTTTTTGGCGTACTTGCAATTGTGTTCGATGGTATTTGGGCAACTATTGCGAAGGCTAAAGGCTATACTTACTCCAAAGGCATGTGGGTGAGTTTTCTTATATATGTGATTGCAGGTGTAATGGGAAGCCAAAATGGAAGTTTTATGGATGGGATAATTAGTGGAGCTGGCGTAGCAATTATTGAGGCAACAATTGGTTGGTGGGTTTCATCGGTAATTGGCCCAGGGCGATTACCAGATACAGTCTCAAAAGAAGCCCGTCCAAAGGCAATAATGAATGCAATAGTCATAGTCACACTCACAGGTGCTTTGTTTGGTTTACTTGGTGCTTTAGTGAATTGGCTAATTACTATTACACGAGCATAAATAAAGTGTTACAAAAAGCAAGGCTTTCATTTCATCAGGCGCGGCTAACACCGCGTGCACTGGACGCTGGGATTTTGCCGCATTTTCAAGTATTTTTCTGGCTTCGAGTTTTCTCTGCTCCCAAGCAGAGTCCACGCCCGCCCCAGCGCCAGTAACGCAAACCATTAGCCCTCCCCGTACCTTTTCCTCCACCCCACAGACCCCGCACTTGTCCTCCTCCAGAAATTCAGTCAATTCTTCAATCGCCGGCTAGGGCTTCATACTTTGAATGATCGGACGTAACCCGTTGAAGAAAAACTCGACGGCAATTGCCATCACGATCAAACCCATAATTCGCAAGAGAACTTTGTTCCCCGCACTGCCAAGCGCGTGCATCACCTGACGCGCGCCGATCAGGAACAGGAACGACAACACCAGCACCGCCGTAATCGCGCCGAACAGCGCGATTTGTTTTTCGAATTCGCCGGTCGTCTCGTTCATCAACACGATCACCGTCGCAATCGCGCCGGGTCCGGCGATGAGCGGAATGCCGAGCGGCGTGATCGCGATGTCTTCGATGTATTCGCTGACCGATTGCTCGTCCGCTTTGGTGCGCGTCAGCCGCGCTTCGAGCATTTCGTAACCCATGATGAAAAAAATAATGCCGCCGACGATGCGGAGACTGTGGACCGAGATGCCGAAGAATTCAAAGATGAATCGCCCGGTCAGCGCAAAGAGCACGAGCGCGATCCACGCGGTCAGCGCGGCGCGCAACGCGACGCGGCGCGATTCGGGATGCGACAATTTGCCGGTCATCGAAACGAAAACCGGCAACGCGCCGAGCGGGTCAATCATCGTAAAGAGCGAGACGAAACAGAGCAAGCCAAATTGCAGTGGGAGTGGATTCATCGGTCTCCACTTGTACCACAACCGGCTAGATTGTCAAAAACGCGCAAACAGATTAGAACGACGCGACCGCTTTTCGTAAATCGTCGTGAATCTCGATGAACGAATCGAACCCGGCGATAGTAAGGACGCGCAAAATGTTCGCGGGCGGATTGAGCAATTTTACATTGCGCGAAACTTTACTCTTTCCGCTTTCCGTGTCAAATTGCTTGACAATCGCGAGCACCGCGCGCATTCCCGCGCTCGTCAACGATGACACGCCGGACAAATCAATCAGCAAGTAACGCGCGCCGCTGTCGTATGCCTGCTTGGCGTGCGCCTCCAACTGTGCGACACTGCCCAGATTGAGTTGACCTTGCAAACGGAATAACGTGACCGGCACGCGACCGGTTTCTTGCGCCAAGATGATGTCCATTTTGTCGCCTCCCATAACCGTATGGCAAGTTGGAAACTTGTTCTACTCTCTCAAACCTGCTGATCCCACTTGGCGAGCAGTTCACGCGTGACGCCCGCGCCGCCGCACACGATCATTACAATCGGTGCGCGATTTTGCAATGGCGCGGCGCGACCATAGCCCGCTGCCAATGCCGCGCCGCACGCCGGTTCGACGAGGACGCGATGATCGTCCGCGAAACGCAAACATGCGTCCACCGCCGCGCGATCGTTGACGACCCAGGGTGTAATCGGATGCTCACGTGTCCAATCGAGTGCGCGTTGCGCGACGCGTCGCGCGCCGAGCGTCGTCGCGACCGACGCGATGCGGTCGAGCGTGATGAGCCGCCCGGCTTGCGCGGACGCGGCGAATGACGCCGCGCCTTCCGTCTCCGCCGCGAGCACCGGCACATCGTTCCATCCGACCGCGTGCATGCCTTCGAGCAAACCGCACAACAAGCCGCCGCCGCCGACCGCGACGACGACCGCGCCGGGCTTGATGCCGGCTTGCGCGATTTCGTGAACCATCGTCGCGTGTCCACTCCACACGCGCGGATCGTCGAACGGATGAATGTACGCCGCGTGCTCGCGTTCGGCAAGCGCGAGCGCGAACGCGTGCGAATCGTCCCAAGCATCGCCGCGCACGATCAACTCGGCGTCTTCCGCGCGAATCAATTCTTGCGAACGCGGCGAGGTCGTTTGCGGCACGACAATCGTCACGCGCATTCCCAGTCGTCGCCCGGCGTACGCGACGGCGAGTCCCGCGTTGCCGCCCGACGCGCACACGACGCGCGACGCGCCCGCGTCATGCGCGGCTTGACACGCTGCGCCCATCCCGCGCGATTTGAACGAACCGGCTGGCTGAAATGACTCCATCTTCAAAAACACCGGCGCGCCCAGGATCGCGCTCAAGGGTCGCGATTCCCAAAGCGGCGTGACGTTGTAAAGCGATTGATGCATGGTTAGTGTTGGTTCTCCAATCTCACAAAAGGATGATAAGCAAAAACAAAAAAGGCAGACTCGTCCATCTGCCTTGGCGGGTGTGCTCTTTGCGCGCGCTCGACACTCATCATCGAACTTTCAGCCGCGTCATCGCGGAAATCAGATCGGTTGGGTGAGTTGATTATACAAAACGGATGCAGAGTGTCAAGAGGGGTTGGAGGGCAGAGGAGAGGGTTGGGGTGAGGGTGGGCGCGACTTTGCACGCGCCCTGCCGCCAGACCGCCGGGCTTGACACGGTGCGCCAACAGCGTTAATATGTCGTCAGACGACATATTGTTAGACGGCATATTGGGAGGTAGGGTGGGACAAGCCAGCATTGAAGCGAATCTGCCGCTCAGCGAGGCGACGTTTTTTATTCTGCTGAGTCTCGCGCCGGGACGCAAGCACGGTTACGCGATCATGAAAGAGGTGGGCGCGTTGAGCGCTGAACGTATTGCCTTGAGCACCGGCACGCTCTATGGCGCGCTCAAACGGTTGCTGGAGCAGGGTTGGATCAAACGAGTGAACGATAGCGAAAATGGTAAACGCGCGCGCCAGGCGTACGCGCTCACCGAACTGGGTCGGCGCGTTTTGGACGCCGACCTGGCGCGAATGCAAATGCTCGTCGCGGCGGGACGCAAGTTTGCGTTGCGAGGGCAACCGTGAACGATTGGTTGGTACGTCTCTACGCATGGCTATTGTGTCTGTACCCGCGCGCGTTTCGCGATGAGTTCGCGGACGAAATGCGCGCGGTGTTTGCCGAGACATTGGCGGACGCGGCGCGCGCCGGTGATCGCGCACGACTGGGCGCGGCTTGGCGCGAGTTGCGCGATTTGCCGCGCGCGTTGCTGCGCGCGCATTGGCGCGCGAGGAGGAATGCGAACATGAACACTCGACCGCGTGTGGGCTGGGTTGAACTTGTCGTGACGCTGACTCCATTTTTGCTGATCCTGCTGGTCTTGCTGATGAATGTACTGCACATCTACTTGAATTCGCTGTTTGGTGTTGGGCTGGTAGGCGTATTGGTTGTCCTCGCGCTCGTCGGGCTGGCGCGCGGCTTGCCGCGCTGGGCGTTGCCTACGCTGGGTTTTCTCGCGGCGATTCTTAATCTATTTGCGATGCCCCTGTGGATTCCCATCATCGAAGGGTTGCCGATGCCTGTGGAAGGCGTGGTGCGCGGTGTGGTTAGTTCGGGTCCATGGTTTGGGTTGATCGCGTATGTGCTGGTCGCGATTTTTATCATCGCGTTCGTCAGACCATTGGCTCCGCTCTACGCGCGTTTGCGCGCGGACTGGACCGGCTTTGCATTTGCCCTTTACGGCGTAATGGCATTCGCATTGATCTTGACGTTCGACGATTATGTTGGCGAGGAGCCGTATGAAATCGCCGCGTTATTCATCGTGATGCTGGGTGCGTGGACGTATTTGCGTGCCGCATCAAGCACGCGTCGAATGCTGATTCTGGGCGCGGGCGTTTCGCTCGCGATGGGGATGGTCGTATTCACCAAATGGCTCATCATTCCACAACAACCCTGGGATTGGTTGTCCAGCGCGGCGATCATTGCATCTACCCAGCAGAATGAAATGTTGAGTACCGTATACACGTGGGGTTGGATGATCGTGTTGCTTTTTTTGCCCGCGTTATTGAGATGGTTGCCCTCTCCGAATCAGCCACAAACAATCTAGGTGCCGGAAATACAAAGCCCGTCGAGTTTTGCAACCCGACGGGTTTTGCTGTCCCCCGACATTTATCTGCGGCGTACCCACGCACGTCGCCGCTTGTTTTCCTCAAGAAGGGTCGCGAGCAAAGCCGCGAGCAGTGTGCTCGCGAGAATGGTCGCGGTGGATAGCACATCCCACGATGTATCTGGCGCTATCATCCGACTCTTTTCGATGAGATTGGCGAGGTTCGCCGCGTTCACCGCGATCACGACGGGCAAAGCCAAATACGGTAATGATGCTTTCATCTCTGTGCGCTCCTTTTAGCGTATCGTTTCAGAATCGGTATTCGAAATTTACCACCCCGGTACGTTGATCAGTGCATAACGCCAGGGTGTGCCGTCCGCGACGCCGTACAAATATTCCGGCGTCGCGACGTCGAGAATGAGGCGAGTGGTTAGCGCCCACGCCGGCGCAGCGGGTAACATGACCCAGGTTTTGCCGCTGTCATTGCTCGTCGCGATGCCGAGTGGAGTCTTGGTAACGCCATCGAGTTGTGTGGACGCGAGCGCGATGTACAGGCGGCGCGCGTCTTTGGGATCCACCGCCATCGCGGTGACGCTCAATTGCGTCGGAGTGTCCATGCCAAATTGAACACGTGCCCAGGTTTTGCCGTCGTTCTCGCTGCGATTCAATCCCGCGTCTATGGTCGCCGCGTAGATGGAATGTCCATCTGCCGTAACGGCAAGCGCGACCGGCGTATCCGGTAAATGACCAACACGTGCCCAGGATTCATCGCGTTGAACATAGAACGCGTCATTCGCGGCGGCATACACGTGTCCCGTTGGCGCAACTGTAAACGCTTGCACTTTGGAGCGTGGGACTTGAAGCCCGCGTGCGACCTGACCGGCAAGCTGCTGTTCCGCTTCGAAAGCGGCGCGTTGAATATTTTCGTTGCCCTGGACGACTTGCAGTTCTCGCAAGCGTGATAATGCTTGGAACGCACCGATCTCGCCGAGTGCGGTTGTTGCTTCCTCGCGCACTCGCGCGTCCGCGTCGTACGTTGCGGCGATCAGCGCGTCGGCGGCTTCGGTCGAGCGCCGCCAACCCAGGTCTTGCGCCGCGCGTAGGCGCACCTGCGGGTTGGACGCGCGGAGCGCAAACATCAATGCCACATCGTGATCGCGCGCAACCGCCACGCCGGTCGTCGGCGTATCTTCGGATGCCGTCGCCGAACGCGCGGCGACCAGGACCATGAGCAATACGCTGAGACTGACCAACGCAACCGCAAAGACGAACGGATTGCGTCGTAACTCCGCCAAGTGTTGTCCATCCGCGTGTGCGCGTGGGTGGAAATGCCGACGTGCCATCGAGTCCCTCCTCGTGAATAGAGCATACGCGTTTTTCCGTGCGAGGAAAATCGGGCAATGTGTGATAACCCTGTCATCGGGCGCGCCATTCGCGTGTCGTATTTTCTATTACACGATTTGCGCGGGCGAGTTTTTTTCGCGCGCGCAAGCGGCTAGGCGTTTTTTTCCGTATGGAGCAGAGTGACATCCACACAGGCAACTTGAACCATGTCATCGGTGAGTTGAGAGATCCCCGTCCACCGGAGCGCGCCGTGTTTTGCGTTTGCTTGTCCCACCTCCTTACAGTACCGGATCAAGGTCTGTCCATACTTGCCGACGATGTACGCGAGGACTTGACGGGTATCTCCCTTGTCTCCGTCAAGATAGTTGATTTGGCTGTACCACGCGTTCCCTTCGATGCGCGCGCGCTCTTGCGGCCAGTACCAAATATCCTTGCCTTGCTCCAACATCACAAAAGTCCAGATCTCCAGCCCTTCCGGTAATTCCTTGAGAATGCCATTGACCGAGAAAGCATGGCTGACGGCTTGGCGCACCGTGGGGGACAAGATGCGAATGCCATAATCCGCCGATGTGATTTTTGAATTTTTCTTTAGCAATGCCAATTCCTTTTCCAATTCGACGCTGTTTTTTCCTTGCGCGCGATAAGCCAGGGCGCCAATCGCGGCGGCGGTGATCGTCGCAAACGCGCCGACCAACGCCGTGATCACTGTCGGGTCCATACGCTTCGCCTCCTTTACCTAACGCGCGCCCGTCCAACAGTGCGTGGATCATACAGAACGCGACGGCGCGATATTTCTTGCCGGGAAATTGAACGCTCCATTGATCTAGCAAAAAAGCAATCAGAGGCAACCCCTTGCAAGGCGCCCCTGATGAACCGTAACACTGTACCGACCAAACTGTTCGATCTACCTCTGGCGATGGTGAGCCGTAGTTGCATTATTCCAAAAGTGTTACACCTTGTGCGCCTACCCGCGTGGCAATCGCCTGGGTTTCACTCAAGCCCAACGCGGCGCAAGCCGAGTCGGCGCGATGCTCACCTGCTCGCGCATAACCAAAAAATCTGTCCAAAGCAACGCCGGTGTCCTCCACATTCCACATTCGATTGACGACTCCTGCTAGAAGGTCAGCCCAGGTTGTGTTGATCGCGCACATGACGAACAACGCAGTATGCCTACCCGCGCGGGGTGTCCGTCAAAATTTTGGAACACTCAACCTTGCGAAGGTTTTGACGACAAATCAATATGATTGCCGTTCAACCTTCGCAAGGTTTTTTCACCACCCAAAAACTGGACGCACACCCACCTGTGCGTTATTCGGCTGGCAGTATAATCATACGCGCTCTCAACTCTAAATAGAATCAGGACAAGTGCGATGTTTGTGTCGCAACTCTGCTAGTTCATCCATCGTATTTTTTGCTACAAAACAATCCGCGTGGGTGGGAAAATAAAACGCAGACGGCGCGGAAATTTTTTCCGCCCGTCTGCATGTTACGCGCGTGATCTGCGTCCCGGTTCAATCAATCAATTTGTGTTCCATCGCGTAGCGCGTTAGCTCGACGTTCGATTGCAGGTTCATCTTTTCGAGTACGCGCGCGCGATATGTATTGACCGTGCTGATACTGAGCGAGAGTTCCTGCGCGATTTCGCTCACCTTTTTGCCAGTGGCGA
Source organism: Chloroflexota bacterium (assembly GCA_016219275.1). Taxonomy (NCBI): domain Bacteria; kingdom Bacillati; phylum Chloroflexota; species Chloroflexota bacterium. The sequence continues at coordinate 45,677 of JACRBM010000085.1, read as the reverse complement.
TCATCCGCATCACTTGGTACTCGCGATCCGACAACGTTTCGTGCGCGAGCTGGGTCGTGCGCGTGCCCAGTTCGTCGGCGAGTTTCTCGGCGAGCGCGGGACTGACGTACTTACCGCCCGCCGCGATCTTGCGAATCGCGTTCACCAGTTCGCCGACCGCGCTCTCTTTCGTAATGTAACCCGCCGCGCCGGCTTTGAGCGCGCGCACCGCAAACCGATCCTCCGGGTGCATGCTCAAAATGAGCGCCGGCAATTTGGGATACTCGCGCTGCAATTGCTTGAGCGCGTCCAAGCCGCTCAGCCCCGGCATCGAAATATCGAGCAAGAGCATATCGAGCTGGCACGTTTTGAGCAGTTCAAAAACCTGGGTCGCATTTTGCGCTTCGCCGACGACCACCATATCGGTTTCGCTTTTGAGAATCTTTTTCAAACCCTCGCGCACCAAGGCGTGATCATCCGCGATGAGAATTCGAATCATCCGTGCTCCTTTTGAAACGGGGCGGCGGCGCGATTCGCCGCTAAACCGGAATTCGCACCGTCACCGTCGTGCCTTCGCCCGGCGCGCCGGCGAGCGTGACCTCGCCGCCGAACACATGCGCGCGTTCGCGCATGCCTAAAACGCCGAACGTTTTCTTATCGCTCAGGTCGCTCGATGCCAACCCCTTGCCATTATCGCGTACCTGCAAGACGATCGTGCCGTCTTCTTGTTTCAAATTCGCTTCGACGCGCGTCGCGTTCGCGTGGCGCGCGACGTTCGTGAGCGTTTCCTGGAAAATGCGAAACACCGCCGTCGAGCGATCCAGGTCGAGGTTCACCTCGTCCAGGGTCGTATCGAAATGGCAAGCGATGCCGGTGCGCGTTTGAAACTCTTGCAATTGCCACTCGATTGCCGCGCTCAATCCCAGGTGATCCAAAATTTCTGGACGCAATTCGCGAATGATTTCGCGCATCGTCTTGATCGTCGCATCCACCAGTTGAATCGTTCGGTTGACATCCGCTTTCACGTCGGCGACGGGCACCGTTTTGGTATTCTTTAGTTTGCGGTCGAGCAATGCCAGGTCCATTTTCACCGCGGTCAACACTTGCCCAACCTGGTCGTGAATCTCGCGCGCGATGCGGATGCGCTCTTCCTCGCGTGCGGACTGCAGGTGCGCGGAAAGCCGCCGCAATTCCTCGTTAACGCGTTGGCGTTCGGCGACTTCGTTGGCGAGTTGTACGTTCGTGTTTTGCAGTTCGATCGTGCGCGCAACGACGCGCTGTTCGAGGTCCTGGCTCAGTTCTTGCGCCGCGTGATACAAGCGCGCGTTCTCGACCGCCAATGCGATGCGCCGCGCTAAATCTTCCGCCACTGCCAGGTCGGATGGGACGTACCGGCGCGCCGCGTTGCACAACGACAACGTGCCAATCGCGCGTTCGCGCGCGAGGAGCGGCACGATGATGTACGCGCCCATGCCGACCTCGACCAAGAGTTTGAGGTGCTCGATGTTTTGCACGAGCGAGGCGAGCTGGTCGTTGTTGACCTGATACAAAAATTCCGGTTTGCCAGTGCGGATCACGTTCGGCACGCCGGAGTGCGCCTCCGGCTTCGGCGGATAGCGGCGCAATAAATCGCGCACCTTGTCGAGCTTGGTCGGGTCGCCGTGCGAACACGCGGCAAGGTCGAGCGCGCCGTCGCCGGTCACCAAGTGAATCGCGCACCAATCGGCGATGCTGGGCGCGGCGAGTTGCGCGACGCGCGCCAACGTCAGATGGGGATCGAGCGAAGAGACGAGTAGTTCACTCGCTTCGGCGAGAAAGCGTTGCACCTGTTCCGCGCGTTGGCGTTCGGTGATGTCGCGCGCAATCGTCGAGACGCCGATGATTCTGCCCGCGGCGTCTTTGATGTGCGAGACGCTCAACGACACGTGAATCGGTTCGCCGTCTTTTCGCACGCGCACGGTGTCTTGTTGCTCAATGGGTTCGCCCTGCCGCAACCGATGAATCAACGCGGGAAATTCGTCGAGGCGCTCGGAGGGAAACGTCAGCGAAATGGATTTGCCAATCATCTCCGACGCGGCATAACCCAGCAAGCGCTCCGCGCCGGGATTCCAGGTTTGCACGATACCGTCGAGCGTTTGGCTGAACACGGCGTCTTCGGACGCGTTCACAATCGCGGCGAGCCGGAAAATAGATTGCTCGTTCCGCAAACGTTCGGTTGCGTCGCGCAGGATGAGCACCGCGCCGCTCACCTGGTCGTCTTGATCGCGAATGGGCGTGCACGCGTAATCCACCGGCAGCGCGCGACCGCTCTTGGGAATGAACACGCTCGGCGCGTCGGAGTTGTGCGCGCGACGTTCGCGCAACACGCGCGTGACTGGGTTTTCAATCGGTTGAAACGTTTCGGCGTCCGAAATGTTGACGACCAACGGATTGCCAAGCGTTTCGCCGAGCGTCCACCCGGTCAGGGTTTCGGCGGCGGGATTCATAAATGTGACGTCGCCGCGCGCATCGGTCGCGATGACCGCGTCGTGGATACCGAGCAGAGTCGTCAGCAATAAATCGCGATGATCGTGAACCACGCGCTCGACGCGATCGCGTTCGATAGTTGTCGCGAGCAGTGTCGCCGTCGCTTGCAAGAACGCGATGGCGTGCGTCGAATAATTTCTGCGCCTGGACGAAAACGCGCCGAGCGCGCCAAAGGGCTGACCGTCGTTCGAAAGTTGGACCGCGATGCCGCTCGCAACCGCGTGCTCGGAGAAAAATGCCGGAATGCTAAACCGTTTTTCGACGCGCAGGTTCTTGATGACGATGGGTTCGGTCGCAGTGAGCATCACGTCGGCGAAGGATTCGGGACCAGGATTAGAAATCGCGCGACCTTGCCAGTCTTGGCTCCAGCCCGCGCCGGCTTGAAACAACAACGCATCCAGTTCCGGCGCAAACTCGCCGAGCGCGCAGTATTCGAGATCGAGCGCCTGGCACACGTGTGTCGTCGTCTCGTAGAGGAATGCCGCGAGGTCCTGGGTCGTCAACGCGCTCTGCCCGATCTCGGCAAGCGCAGTTTGGAGACGCGCGCGTTCGTTCGCGACGCGCTCGCGCCGCAAACGAATTTCGATCAACGCGCTGAGCGCCAGGGCAAGGACTGCAAACAAGGTCAGTTGTTGCAAATCGAGCGGGTCTTGAATCGCGAACGAAAACTCCGGCGGGAAAACAAAGAACGCGAGCGCGGCGAACGCGAGTATCGTCGCGAGGATGCCGGGACCCAGCCCGCCGAACCACGCGACGACGGTCGCCGCGACGATGAACAGGAGCAGTGGACTGGCGACCCTGAGCGCGGTCGCGTTGGTGATGACGAGCGCGATGGCGACAAGCAGTACGGCAACACCATACTGTGCGATCACCAAACCAGTTCTACGTTTCATTCGCTCCTCGGTTGAAAACTGGGACAAGGAGACTACCTGCCTCCCAACATCGCGTCCGCCGGCAACCCGGCTTTCAATTCGCCGTTTGGATTCGCGACGGCGACACGCACGGCGAACACCATCTCGGAACGTTCCTGGCTGTTGTAAATGTTCGCCGGTTTGAATTCACCTTCGGACGCGATGAACGCCACTTGTCCCGCGAACGTTTTACCCGGCAAACTCGGCGTCTGCACGCGCGCGGCTTGACCAGTTTTCACCGCGGTGATTGTTTGAATCGGTATATAAATCGTCAGCTCTAATTCGCGCGTGTCCGCGAGGAGTAGCAATGCCGACCCAGGTCGCACGGTTTCGCCGACCTCGACACTGCGCCCGACAATCGTCCCGGCGAACGGCGTGGTGAGTATCGTGCGTTTGACTTGCGCTTGCGCGAGTTTCAACCCGGCTTGCGCCGCACGTACTTTCGCGTCCGCGAGCGCGACCTGTTCTGTCTGCGCGCCGCGTTGCGTGATCGCGCGTTCGGCTTGCGCGGTGTCCAGACCGGCTTGCGCTTGCTTGACCTGATTGAGCGCCGCGTTGTGCGCCGCGCGCAGTTCGAGCGGATTCGCGATCACGCTGCGATACAATTCGACGACGCGCGCGTTGCCCTGCGCGTTGATTTTCGCCGCGCGTAAATTTGCTTCGGCGGCGAGTTGTTGCTTGAGCGCCATCGCGGTGCGCGTCTTGCCACTGAACGATTGATCGCGTTGAATCACTTCGACCTGGCTTTTGACCGACGCGAGCGTCGCTTCGGCGCGCGTGATGTCGCCCTGGGACGCGCTTGCTCGACTCTCGGCGGTGTGCAGTTGCGTCAAAAGTTCTTGCGGGTTCTTGAGCGCGCGCTCCGCGTCCGCCGACGCGGCTTGCGCGGACGCGAGTTCGGCTTGCGCTTGTGCGACCGCCGCATCGGCGAGCGCGAGCGCACCGGGGCGCGCTTTTTCGTTTACCTGATCGAGATTCGCTTGCGCGGTCCGCACGACCGCTTCGGCTTCGGTGACGCTCGCACGCGCGGTTGTGTTGTCCAATTCGACGAGTGTATCGCCGGCGTTCGCCGTGTCGGCGCGCTGTACGCGCACTCGCATCACTTTGCCGACGATCTCCGGCGCGATGCGCGTCTGTTTGTTTTCGAGCGTGCCGGAAAAGGTGAGCGGCGCATCGCGCGCGATGAGCGATGGCAGTGCAATCCCGTTCGAGGGTGTGCCGTTGAACGCGACCGTCGCTGGCATCCCCGCTTTCAATTGTCCGCTCGCATCCTTGACGGTCATCTCGACGGTGACGAGTTGCGCGTTGCGTTCGCTATCGGTTTGCGATTGTCGCCCGGAAAATTCCGCGCGGTCGGCGATGAACGTCACCGCGCCGGTCGTCGTTTGATTTTTCGCTTCGGGCATGACAATATTCGCTGTTTGATTCAGTTTGATTTGCGCGAGTGTGGACATGGGCACGAACACGCGCAATTTCAAATCGCCCGCGACGGTGAGCCGCGCAACCGGCGTGGTCGCCGCGATAACTTCACCCGCGCGATACAACACGCGCGTCACCGTGCCGGCTTTCGGCGCGGCAATCGTGTGCCGCGCCAGGTCTTGATCGAGCGCGCTCCGCGCGGCGCGCGCTTGGTCGAGCGCAGCGCGCGCAACTTGCACTTGCGCCGGACTCGCGCCCTCGCGCAAAACATCAAGCGCCGCTTGCGCGGCTTGCAACGCCGCGTTCGCGCGATCACGTGTGGCGCGCGCCTGGTTCACGCGCGTATCGAGTGCGACCGAGTTGGTGATTTGCTCGGACACGTCTTTGAGTGCGGCGTTCGCGCCGTCGAGATTCGCTTGCGCTTGCGTCACCGCGCCCCACGCTTGCCACGCGTCGTTGCCGGCGCGCGTCCACTCGCGCTGCGCGAAATCGAGTTTCTGCGTCGGCGTGTCAAAATGCAATACCGCGCCGTTCGGCAAACGCATGTCCGTGCCCGCCCACATTCCGCGCACCGTCTCTTCCCAGAACGCGTGCTCCAAGTCCGCGGCTTGCGCTTGCTGCGCCGCGGCGATGAGTTGTTCTTGCGCGGCTTGCGCGCGTTGCTCGGCTTGCGCTCGCGCGATCAATAACACCTGTGGATTCGCGCGAATCGCTTCGGTGTCGGTGAGCGCCTGGGTCGCGGTGACGAGCGCGGCGCGCGCTTGGGCGATGCGCGCCTCGGCGCGACGAATCTCTTCGTTGCGCGTGCCGGCTTCGAGGAGCGCGACCTGGGCTTGCGCGGCGGCGACGTTTGCATCCGCCATCTCGATTCGCAATTTGATGATTTCATCGTCGAGCGTCAACAGCGTTTGCCCGGCTTGGACGATCTCGCCTTCTTTCGCCGCGACATTCGCGATGCGCCCGCCAACTTCAGACGAAATTTCAACTGTTTCGCCAATCAAAAAACCGGTAAAAGTTTCCGTACCATTGGTCGCGATACTGGGTGCGGCTTGGCAAGCCGTAAACACAATTAGCAAAAACGAGAGCATGACCGCAGACGGCAGACGGCAGACCGCCGATTGAATTGCGGTCAGCGGTCGGCGGTCGGCGGTCGCCCAGATCAAATTCACAAATTTCATTTCCAATCTAACCCTTGGCTCTGGCAATAAACACATCTTCGAGCGACGGTGGAATCACGCCGATACTGTTGATGGTCACCTGCGCGTCGCGCAACGCGTTTTCGATGATCGGCTGTTGCGTCGCGACATCGTGTGCGACGATGTGAACGAGACTGCCGTACAGCGCGACCTCATCCAGGTTTTCGATTTTGCGTAGCACGTTGAGCGCCTGCCCCGATGGTTCGCAATCAATTTCGATGACGTGCCCGCGCATCTGTTTCGCTTTGATGTCGCTCGGCGTGCCGGTCGCAACGAGGCGTCCTTCATGAATAAATGCAAGGCGATGGCATTGTTCCGCTTCGTCCATGTAATGTGTCGTCACGAAAATCGTCGTGCCTTGCGCGGCGAGGCGATAGAGCAGTCGCCAAAAATCGCGGCGACTCACCGGGTCTACGCCCGCGGTCGGTTCGTCGAGAAACAAGAGTTGCGGTTCGTGCAAAATGGCGACGGCGAGCGCGAGCCGTTGCTTGAAACCACCGGCGAGGTGCGCGGTCACTTTGTGTTCACAGCCCGCCAGCCCGGACAACTCGAGTGCGCTTTGACGACGCGCCTCCAATTCCTTGCCCCATACGCGATACGCGCGTCCGTAGAAATTCAGATTCTCGATCACGTTCAGATCGGTGTACAAACTAAATTTCTGCGACACGTACCCGACACGACTGCGAATCGCTTCGGCGTGTCGCGCGATATCGTACCCCAGGACGGACGCGGTACCGCTCGTCGGATGCAAGAGACCCAGCAACATTTTGATCGTCGTCGTCTTGCCCGATCCGTTCGGACCGAGAAAACCAAAAATCTCGCCGCGCGCGACCGTGAACGAAATCTGGTTCACCGCGGTGAATTTGCCGAACTTGCGCGTAAGGTTGTTTACGACGATAGCATCGTTTTGAATTGACAACGCGAAATCCAATCCGCCAAAGGATGAGGGATGAGGGATGAAGAATGAAATTTCATCCTTCATCCCTCATCCTCCCGCCTTCCTGAGCGATCAGCGAAATAAACGCTTCCTGCAAATGCGGCGCGGTGGGACGAACCTGGGTTACGTGCGCGCCGGCGGCGTTCAACGCGTTTTCGATTTCGCGCGCGCGGCGTGACGCATCGTCCACGAACACATGCAAGCGGTCGCCGTAGACCTGGACTTCGAACACGCCTTCGAGTTTTTGCGCGAGCGGTTCCGCGATTTGCAGATCGCTCGTCACGACTGCGAGCAAATCGCCCTGGACGAGTTGGCGCAACGCCGCGGGCGTACCCTCGCGAATAATCTCGCCGCGGTACATCAAGCCGACGCGCGCGCAACGCTCGGCTTCGTCAAGATACGCGGTGCTAATAAAAATCGTGACGCCTTCGATGTGCAAGTCGCTGAGAATGTCCCAGAACTCGCGGCGCGAGATCGGGTCTACGCCGTTCGTCGGCTCGTCGAGGAACAAGACCCTGGGACGATGAATCAGCGCGCACGCGAGACCCAGTTTTTTCTTCATGCCGCCGGAGAGCACGCCCGCGTCGCGCTCCTGGAATTGTTCGAGCCGCGCGAAACGCAAGAGCCGCGCGATGCGCTCAGCGCGTTCTGGACCGCGCACGCCGAAAATGTCCGCGTAGAATTCGATATTCTCGCGCACCGACAGATCGCCGTACAGCGAAAAGCGTTGCGACATGTAGCCGACTTGTGCGCGCAACCGTTCGGCTTGACGCGCCGTGTCCAAGCCGCTCACGCGCGCCACGCCCGCGCTCGGCTTCATCACGCCGGCGAGCATCCGAATCGTCGTCGTCTTGCCCGCGCCGTCGGGACCAATCAGTCCGTAGATTTCGCCGGGCGCGATGTCGAGATTCACGCCGCGCACCGCGTCGTTTTTGTGAAAGCGTTTCGATAATTGTTCGGCTTGAATTTGACCCAGCATGTTGCGAATGGCGAATGGCGAATTACGAATTACCAATTACGAATTATTTACTGGTCGCGAGTTTTTGAAAGGCGAGTCCGGTCGCGGTAATTTTGCCCGCGCGCATTTGTTGGCTTGCCGCGAGGTCGGTGAGTTGCGCGAGGTCTGGTTGCGCGAGATTCGGACGCGTCGTGTCGTAATCGAGATACGCGAAAAAATAGTTGGGCTGTGCGAACGCGAGAAACTCGATGCGATTCTGCCGCGCGAATTGTGCGCTCACGTTGATAAATTTCGCGTCGAGCGTTTGCCAGAACGCGAACGCGTCAGGCGCGCCGGTTTTGGCAAGCCACGCCTCGCCGATGACGATATGTTTATTATTCGCGCGCGCCGTCTCCGCGAACTCGAGCAAACGCGTCAGTCCATCGCGATTCGCCGCGTTGATGTGGATGTCAATATAGTCCACGCTGGGAATTTTGGCAAGCGCCTGAATGTACGCCGGATCATCGCCGTTGCCCGTCCCTGCGCCGATCCAAACGTTGCGATGATCCACGATGCCCAGAATAAAATTGATGTGCTCGATAAAACTCGTCAATGGGATGGACAAGCCGGTGATTTTTGCTTCGGTCGCCGGTTCGTTGGCGAGCGTGAGATAATCGGGCTGAATCTCGCGCACAATCGCCGCGATGTGCTCGCGTTTGACTTGCTTGTATTTTTCGAGCGAGGGCGGGCGATAATCCGCGCGCGGCAGACTCGCGTTGACGAGCAGAGTCATTTTGCGCCGCCGAATTTCCTGGGCGAGGCGTTTGTAGAACGCGGCATACTCGCGCGTGCGCGCAAATTCGACCGAGAGGACCGGATAGCCAATCGTAATTTGCACGCCGCGCGCGCCGAGCGTCTGCAACGCGTCCAGGTACGCAAGCGCATTCTGGTACGTGCGGTTGGTCAATAAATCGTCGCCGCGACTCGAGTGCGCCGGGAGCAGTTCCGCTGCCAGGACGAGCGGCGTCGCGGCGATCCTGGGTTGCGCGTCGAGCCGCGCCGCGAATTCGTCGAGCCGCGCGTTCAGTTCGGCGGCGAGTGATTGATACTCGCGCGGGACTGTCGTCGCGGATGCGCCGGCCGGATTTTGTTCGCGCTGAGTCAAATCGAGCGCGACGAGGAGTGTGTGGATTTTTTGTGACGAGTCTGGGTACGCGAGCGTCAACACAATTTTTTTACCATCAGGACTGGACGCGCTATTCGCGACGGTGACGCGTGTTGCCTTGGCGACATTGTTCTGAAACCAATCGTAATCCGCCGTGCCGGGTTGATTGAAAAATGTTACGCGTTGCTGGTTCGAGCCATCGCGTTCCATTGTCCAGAGTTCGGTCCGCAGATCGTTCTGCCACGCGCGCACATCGGAGATCGCGACGCGCAAGTCGGCGCTCGATATCCATGCAATCATTTTTTCGTCGGGTGTGTAATGCGCGTCCGCATCCCAGTCGTCGCGCGAATCCGTCAACTGTTCGAGTTCGCCGGTCGCAATCGTGTACTCGAAAATATCGAGTCCGTTGACCGACTGACCGTGCGATAAATTGCCGGACAATAAAATCGCGCGTCCGTCGCGCGACCAATCGTTCACGGCGATAAACGCGTGTTGCTCGCCCAGTTGCGCGCGGACAATGTTTTTTATTTTCGGCGCGTTGTTCTCGACGACGAAATCCGCGATCGTGATTGTCCACTCGCCCCACGCCAGTTGGCGCGAGGAATCGGTTTTGCCCAGCGATTCGGTCCACGCGAGCTGCTTGCCGTCGCGCGAGAATCGCGGATGACCCATCGCGCGTGGCGCGCGTGAATCGGTCGGCAAATCGGTCAACTTCCATACCTGGCTGCCGTCCGCTTGCATCGCCCAGAGATTCGAGTTCAGCGCGGTGCTGGGATGCGCCAGATCTGGGATCACGGCGTCGCGCACGTCGTCGTTCGCGGCGACGAACGCGATAAAATCATTCTGGGGGCGCGGCGCGATGCCGACGCGATTTCGTCGCGAAAAATTTCGATTGCAGGTCAAGCACCGTTTGTCGCGTCCGTCCGGCTGGCTCGTCCAAATATCGAGGTACCCATCGGACGCGCGTTTCGCGTACGCGAGTATTTTGCCGTCGCGCGACCACGCCACGTCTTGCGCGTCGGTGTCGAGGATGGCGAGCGACGAACTGGAAACCAATTGGGGAACGAGCGTGGGTAGAGGACGCGCGCACGCGACGAGGGCGAGGAAAAGAACGAACGGAAAAAAGAGTTGACGTGCCATTATTTACGTTTGACCATCGCGTTGAGCGTACTCAACACGACGATAAACACCGTGATGCCAGTGAGAATGATACCGATTCTCACCGACCACGGCTCGAACACAAACTCGACTTGCTGCGCGCCGGCGCGCACGGGCACCGCGCTGAGCGCGATGTTCGCGCGCAAGATTTTCATTTCGATGCCGTCCACGAACGCGCGCCAGCCGGGATAGTAATAGTTTTCGCTCAACACGAGCACGCCATCCGCCGGCGCGTTCACGATCACGCGCACGCGCTCCGGCGTGATACGCTGAAAATCCGCCGCGTGCGCGACCTCACCCCCTGCCCCTCTCCTATCAGGAGAGGGGAGTGGGAATGGCGACGCATCGGCGATGTACGCCACGTACCACGGATCGAACGCGTCGCTCGACATCGCGGCAAGTACTTGATCGTCATTCGAGTTTTGAATCGCGAACGGCGCGAACCAGGCGCGCGGCATCGCGTTGTCCAGTTCGAGCAAATGTGTTTTTCCATCCAGCGCGATCGCTCGCGTGTTCGCAAACCCAGGTCGTTCGGTGAGCAGGAAACGCACATTGAGCAGTGGATAGATTTTTTCTTCCGGCAAATTATCGCGCAGAACATCGTACGCCGCGATGCGAAGCGGACTGATGCCGCCGATTTCGTCCAAGCGATGCGCGATGCCAAAGTGACCCGGTTGCGTCGCTTCGTCCACAACGCGAAAGATGCCGGGCGTGTTGCGAATCGTTTCGATTAGCGATGTGACCGGAAAGCGCGGTGCGGTGCTCGCGTTGTACGCGGTGTTGTTGATGCTGAACAGATCAAACACAAGCAAAACCAACGTGAGCGCGGCAAACAGACCAGCTTGCTTTAGCGGGCTTGAACTGGTTGAGGCGTGCGATTTATCGCTTGACCGAATGCGCCACGCGATCAATGCGGTCGCGAGTGTGAACAGCAACGCCATCAACGCCGCGCGGTCGCCGAGAAACGCGACGCGACCGGATTGCCGCACGGTGCCGGAAAGGTAGAGCGTGAACACGAACATCAGACTGATCGTGATGCCGGCGGGCAAGAGTGCCCACGCGCGGCGCGCGCGTTTCACATCGGGCGACGCCTGCATTAGGTCGCGCATTCCGTACCCCGCGAGCATCGCCAGCGCGAAACTCACGACGAGCGCGAGGCGTTCTTGTCCGCGAAAGAGCGCGAATCCCGGCGCGAATAAATAGAACAGCGCGTAGCCGAACGCGTAAAATCCAAACGCGACGATGAGCGAACCGACCGCGAGCCATGCCCAATAGTTTTTCGCGCGCTCGCCGCGCTCGCGCGCGAAGAGCGCGAACAACGCGAGCCACAAGGGTAGAACACCGACGTAAAGCGGCGACTGAAATGCACTGATGAATCCCGGCAAAATCATTTGGATGGGATCGAGCGTCGGAAAACCGCGCGATGCTTCCGCCCAGCCGATTGCCGCGCGCGTCGAAATCATTTGGTACTCGAGCGTCGGAACCCATTGCGCGGCGGAGATGCCGGCGGCGATGAGGAGGGTGAGCGCGAAGTGTAATACATGATGCGTAATTGGTAATTGGTAATTCGTTATTAGGTTTGTCGAGTCCGAATTTTGAATTTTGAAATTTGAATTCTGAATTACGACGCGCCACACAAAATAGATGACACACGCGTACGCGACGAACAGAAATGTTTGCGGATGACCGGCGAGCGCGGCGATGCCGAGCGTGACGCCGGCGGCGATGAAATCGAATGGGACGCGGACGAGCGCGGATGAACGCGGATTTTCTATTTTATCTGTGTGCATCTGTGTTAGTCTGTGGCTAAAACCGGTTTCTAAGAAATAAAGCGTCAACGGTAGCCAGGTCGCGGTTTCGAGGATGGCGAGTTGTTGCGGCGGATATGACGTGAGATAGCCGCTGAACATGAACGTGAGCGCGCTGACGAGCGCGGCGATGCGATGGCTCAACAGTCGTTGCGCGAACAAAAACGTGAACGCGCCGGCGAGAATGAAATGCAGAATCGCTTCCAGTTCCAAATCGAGGAGCGTGAAATGTTCGCCGCGCAGTGCGACGACGATCAGCGTCCAGACCAGACTCACCGGATAAAACACTGCGCTCTGCACGTCCGCGAGAAAGGGATGCCCGCTGTTGAAATTCTCCGACCAGAGCGGCAAGCGTCCTTGCGCGAACGCGCGCGCCGCGTACACGCGAAACATCCAGAACTGATCGGTGAAATCGCCGGGCGGAAACGCGGCGCGGTCTTCCAGGCGCGGCGTGATGATGCGCCAAAAGAAAAGCAGGACCAGCGCGGCGAGGAACGCGAGCGCGAGGAGATTGGCGAATGGCGAATGGCGAATGGCGAATTGTTTCATTGCGAAATCGTGATTTGCGTTAGCGTGACACGATCATTCGGTTGGCGAACATTGTTTGCATCGAAGACGGGCACGCGCGCGAGCGTCGCGGAATCGTACATGCCGACGAGGATCGTGAATGTTCCCATCGCGTCCACTTGCAGATCGTACGCGTCCACGATCAACTCGCCGGGTTGCCACGCGCTTGTCGGATACGTGCCGCGCACCGGCGCGCTGTCCTGTTGCGCGACGACGCGTTCGTTCGCATCGGCGAGATGCGCAAAGACGGTGAGATCGGTCGCGATTTTTTGCGCGACGCGCCAATACAGTACGACATGCAAATTGCGTGCACCCTCGATGCGATAACCGACGAGCGTCGCGTTGCCGAGGCGCGCGTTGATCGGGATGATTTTCGGCTCAAACTCGCGCAGTGTCAAATATAACTGCGGACGAAAAACCGAGATGCGCGTTTCGAGTTCGCGGTCGGCATAGCGCGATATCAAGTTCTCGATGACGTGATCCGGATCCCACCAGTCCGGCTGCGCGGGGATGAACCAGATGCGCCGATACTCGGTCATCACGCGCCGCAAGGTTTTCGCGTCGTCGGGCGTCGGCTGAAAATCCTTGGGGAGCGTCATCACCGGCGCACTGCCGCGCTGATAATAAATCGCAGACATTTCGGTGAAATTCTGAATGACGATATCGCCGGGTTGTTGGCGCGCCGCGATGAATTGCGCGAGCGCGCGCCAGTCCGGCGCTTTGGCATACGCGGGATCACAGTAATAGTTGGCGAGCGCGAAGGCGGAGGTGGCGAGGAAAAAGATAACACCTGCCGCGTAAACTAATTTGGTAATTGGTAATCGGTACTTGATGATTTGCGCGAGTCCGATGGCAAAGACGAGATAGTACGCCGGCGCAATCGCGTTGAGGTAACGTTCGAGAAAAAGCGGGCGTCCGATGGAAATCGCAAAGAGCGCGAGCGTGGGAATCGCGATCCAAAGGAATAGAAACGCGGCGCGGGCGCGATCATGCCGCGCGACGGAAATCAAAATCGCAACGAGCGCGAGCGCGAGCGGCAACCACACAATCGTTTTGAGCGCGTCGGGAACCGTGTCGCTCACGACAAATGTCGCAATCGTGCGACTGAACTGTTCCCAGAGCGGCACGCCGCCGTACGCGCTGCCTTCGCCGTACGTCGCGACGCGATTCGTGCCGAACAAGACCCAGGGCGCGTACACGAGCACCAGTGCGACCTGCGCGATTGCCCAGCGCGCAACCGTCTTCCATCGTCGAGCGAGCACCGCGAACAGAAACACGAACGCGTTTTCGGCGATGAGGATGAACGTGTCGTAATAGTGCGTGTAGAGACTCGCGGCGGTGAACAAGAAATAAAATAACAAATTCAAAATGACAATTGAGAAATAAGGTGATCTGGCTTGTGAAGTTCGATTTCCAACCTCCAATTTCCAACTTCCAATTTCCAATCTCCACCAACGCCAGAAAAAAATCAGCGCGGCGAGACTCAGCGAGGGCCACAGCGTGTAATTGCGAACATCCTGGGAATGCCAAATTTGGTACGGATTAATCGCGATGAGCATAGCGGCAAATAGAGCAACCGATCTCCAATTTCCATTATTTCCGTTTTGCGTTGAAAGCAGACGCGAGGGAAATAAAGTAAACATCTCACACACCAGCCGGTACAACAACGGCACGCACAGCACGCCAAAGAACACGGAAAAATAACGCGTCGCGAATTCGCTTGCGCCAGCCACCGCGACCCAGGCGCGCAACAGCAAATAGTACAGCGGCGGATTCGGTTCGATGAAACGAATGCCGCGCCACAAACCTTCCCAGGTGCGCTGAACGAAAATGACCGTGAACGATTCATCGCCGCGGAGCGAAACAAAATCGAGGCGATACACGCGGAGGATGAACGCAACCAGGGTGATGAGAATGACAAGCCAGAGTGTTTTTTTCATGCAAGGATAGTCGGTCGTCTGCCGTCGTCGGTTGCTCTGCGCGCAATCGCGATGATAGATAATCCGAACGGCAAATCCACGCGCGCGGCGAGGCGCGCTTCGGCGCGATACAACGCGGCGAGCGACGCGTTGACGACGCCCGGCAAATTCATCTGCAAATCCGATTGCACCGCGTTGCCATTGGTCAGCGCACGCCGACGAATCAAGCGTTCGATCATCACCACGGGCAAGAGCAACGTGTTGACGTGCAAGACGCGTTCGACGCGGAAACCGGCGCGCTCCAATTTTGCGCGCGTCATCCGCGCGGTATAACGCCGTTGATGTCCCACCGCGACATCGTGCGCGCTCCACAGCCATTGATACGCCGGCAGTTGGACGATCAAGCGCGCGCCCGGCTTGAGCACGCGCCCGATCTCGGTGAATGTGCCCACGTCGTCCATGATGTTGCAAATTACGTCGAAGGAGACGGCGAGATCGAAGAACTGCGCGGGAAACGGCAAATCGGTGACGGACGCGATGAACGCGCGGTCGCGTGGAATGCCGCGGGCGTGACAAAACTGGAGCGCCTGTTCCGAAATGTCAATCCCGATCGCGCATCCGTACTCCTGGAGCATTTGCAAATTCGCGCCGGTGCCGCAGCCCGCGTCGAGGATGCGCGCGTCGCGCGGCGGCGCGTACCGCGCGAGCAAATCGCGCAAGAGCGCGCGCAGACCGCGATACCACCAGTACCCGTCTTCGATTTCAAACATCACCCGGTATTCCTCCGGGCGCATCAACATGTCCGTATGATTCATGGTGTAATCTGTGTTTCGCCGAGCGCGACCACATCGCCGAGTGGGTTGCCGGTCGCGGCGTGGTACGGCACGACCTGCCAGCGATAAATCCCAGGTTGCGTCGTCATCGCGATTTCGCGCGCGTCAACGACGATCTGTTTGGTTTGCCACGTCGAACTGCCGGCGCGATTGCCAAGCGGGATCGCGTCCCACTGCGCGACCAGCGCGCCGCTGGCATCGGCGAGACGCAACGAAATCGCGTAATCTTCCCCGACCGGTTCATCAATCTGCCAGAACAGTTTTACCGCGATGCGCGACCCAGGTTTGATCGCGCTGGGTGCATCGAATCCGCGCAAGCGCAAATGCCCATCGAACGCGAGATCGAGCGCGTGCGGGATGTCGCGCGAATTCGCGGTGGGAAACTCGCGCGTGTAAAGCGCGAGCGTGATTTTCGTGCTCGTGCCGCGCGCGTGCGCTTGGTCGAGCAAGACGCCCTCCTGTTGCAACAATTTTTCGATGCGACTGTCCGGATCGTCGAAGGGCGCGTGCATCTCAAGATACCACACGCGCGCGTGTTGCGTCAACGCATCGCGCACTGCCGCGCGGTCGGCAGCGGGCGAAGGTACGTTGTCCGCGCGCAGAATCGGTAACGTGATGATCGGGACAATATCATCCGCATAGTAATGAAACAATTCTTCGGTGTGCGGCGAGTTGAGAATGAGCACATCGTCGCTGTAGACGCGCTCGCGCAAATCTTGCGCCCACGCGCGATGATCGTCCTTGCCCCAGCGCGGATCGAAATAGAGATTGTTGAGCGACGGAATCGCGCCGAGCAAAAAAATTGCGAATGCGGGTATGGCAAGAATTTTCCAGCGCGATGAAATCGCCGCGATACCTGCCGCGACGCCGAGGTAAAACGCCGGGCTGATCGCGATGAAATAGCGCGAGTTTTGGTACAGCGGGCGCGCGAGTTGCGCGATGAGAAGCGTGAGGATGGGGAGCGCGAGATACGCCAGAAGCGAAATTCGCAATTCGCAATTCGCAATTCGTAATTTTGAATTTGCAAACACGATTCCGATTACAAGCAATGCCAGTATCGCCCCGTCAATCCACGCCGCTTGCGCCGCGTCCATCGTGATGCCGACGCTGAACGAGTTGAGCAAATCGCGCAGGATGATGTCGAGCGCGACAATCGTCGGTCCGCTGTTTACGTTGTTTGCCGCGCCGCGCAGAACGATCGGCAAAAGAAAAATGATCGAGGTGCTGGGAATCGCCGGGAGCAAAATCCACGCGCGGCGTTTTTCATCGCGCCAAATGGTGAGCGTGATGAGCGCGACATGAAACGGCAAAAGAAACCCGGCATAGTAATGCGTGTAGAGCGATGCGATGGTGGCGAGGATGTAAAGAATGAGCCAGGGTGATGCGGGGTGCGTTAATCGTAATTCGTAATTCGTCATTCGTAATTCAAGCGCGCGAGCGAGCGCGTAAATGGCGAGCGTACTGAAGAAGAGCACGAGTGCGTACGGGCGCGCTTCCTGCGCGTACCACACGTAGAACGGCGACAGCGCGGCAAGGAACGCGGCGATGCGTGCGACGCGCAAATCGAACCATCGTTTACCAAGCGCGTAAATCAGCGGCACAGTCGCAACGTTCGCGGCGAGCGAAAGAAAACGGAGCGCAAATTCGCTGATGCCGAACGCGCGGACAAGGAAATGTTGAATCACAAAGTACAGCGGCGGCATCAGGTCGGTCGTGACGACAGACTGGATGACGATGGTGTTCGCGAGAATCGTCGCGAGGTCGCGCGTGGCGCGGTACACAGTGAGCGATTCGTCCCACCACAGCGCCTGCGTGTCGAGGCGATACGCGCGGAGCGCGAACGCGAGCAGGGTGATGAGCAAAATGGGAAGGCGATCTTTCATTGCGCGGGCATTATACCGCGAGTGGGGATGAAGGCAAAAGTCAGTAGGCAGTGAACAGTGGGGAAAGGTTTAGGATTCAGTGTTTAGCAAGCCGGACATTTCGAGTACCTCATCCGACCATTGCTGGGCTTGCTCGGCGAGTTGTGCGCGCGAGACAGGGTCGTTCTGTGCGTCGTGCCAAATCCAGAACCAGTAAGTCCACGCTGGATGTTCACCAATTTTTCAGCATCTTCAACGCGTGCGTCGTTTGCAATCAAATCCGGCACACTCCATTCAACGAAGAAGCGACTTTCTTCAAATAGACTTGAAACTACTGGAGCAGATTTGGGATTTCTCGAAAACGAAACGATTCTAGCCAAATCCGCGGCTAATCCGCCAAGACGGGTCGGCAACTCGTCTTGCATGTAACGTTCATGGATGTGTGAACCGATCATCTTGCTCCCTCAAATACCCAACGGACAATGGCTTCAACCGGTTGCCGAATTTCCGGATCTTGAATCATCATCTTGCGATTATTTTGACGCGGGCGAATGTTGATCATTGCCTCCAATCTAACTTCTTGGGCGAACGGATCCCAATCAGCTCCCCAGATGTTTTCCTGGCGACTGCCATCTTCAAGTAGGATCTTCTCTGCGTCGGCATGGAGTACACCACCGCCAGCAACAACATGATGTTCGATATCCACCTCCAATTTGATTTAGGTTTTCAGGGTTGTAAGCATTTCTGCTACTTGTTCGGGTGTAGCTTTGTCCTGAAGGTAGAGAATAGCCACACAGTCCTCCTATTAACTCCGTTCATGGTCAATGTTCATGCGCAATTGTTGTGTCTTGGGATACTCATTTTGTTTTCCCAAATGTTCATACGCCGCTTCCATTGCGACGCGACCTCGCGTGGTGCGATCAATAAAGCCGAGTTGAATCAAGTACGGTTCGTACACATCCATGATCGTATCAGCATCTTCGCTGATGGCTGCTGCAATAGTCTCCAACCCAACCGGTCCACCCTTGAATTTCTCAATGATAGCTAACAACACCTTGCGGTCAATGTCATCAAGCCCTTTTTCATCCACTTCGAGCATTTTCAACGCGTCGTTCGCAACGGACTGGGTGATGTTGCCGTCCGCGCGCACCTGGGCGAAATCGCGCACGCGCTTGAGCAGACGATTCGCAACGCGGGGCGTGCCGCGCGCGCGCCGCGCGATTTCGGTGACGCCGCCCGTGTCAATCGCGACGCCGAGAATGCCGGCGGAACGATGCACAATCGTTTCCATCGCGTTCAGGTCGTAGAAATCGAGGCGATACACCGCGCCGAACCGGTCGCGCAGCGGCGCGGACATCATCGCATAGCGCGTCGTCGCACCGATGAGCGTAAAGCGCGGCATCTTCAATCGAATGCTGCGCGCGCTCGGTCCTTTGCCGATGATGATGTCGAGCGAAAAATCTTCCATCGCCGAGTACAGCACTTCTTCGACCGGGCGACCGAGGCGATGTACTTCGTCAATAAACAACACATCGCCCGCGCGCAAGTTCGTTAGAATCGCGGCGAGATCGCCGGGACGCTCGATCGCGGGACCCGAGGTGGTCTTGATCGAAACTTGCATCTCGTTCGCGATGATGTTGGCAAGCGTGGTTTTGCCAAGCCCGGGCGGACCGTACAGCAAAACGTGATCAATCGCTTCCTCGCGCGCCTTGGCTGCCGCGACCAGGATTTTTAGATTCTGCTTGACCTTGTCCTGCCCGATGTACTCGTCAATGCGTTTGGGGCGGAGCGACAGTTCGAACTTGCCGTCATCTTCGGTTGGTTTGGGAGAAACAACGCGATCTGTCATTGAAACCTCTGTTCGCATTATACCAAAGATTGGGGAATGCGTGAAGCGAGCGAATTGATCCAGGCACTTTGTTTTTTTTAGCGGAACGTGTTACACTAGGAGCGTCTGCTCCTAGACCCAGGTTGATGGTGTTTCGTTTTTACTGCAAGTGCGAACTGTGTTCACAGATTAGGACATCCATTCGCAGAATCACATCGTCGGGCTTGACAAAGCGCCTGTCACTAATCGTACACACGGTTGGTCATAGGCGCTTGTTGTTAGGGGAGAGGTCGCGATGTCCAAGTTTTCGCTTGATCGTCTGTCCACGCGTTTCCGTTTCGTCGCGCGCGCGGGGCGCTGGCTGATCGAACCCGCGCCGGTTATCCGTGACCTAGAGCAACGCTGGCGGATGCGCTTGCTTTCCATCGTGCTGTTGTTGAGCGCGACCTTGGCGTTCCTGCTTATCGTTGGCGACTTTTCTCGATTCGGATTATTTTCCCCCCAGGCGCTTGTCGGGACCGAGACTCCCCTGATTGATGGAATCGTTCTGATCGCGCTCGTGATGGCGTATATCTTGAATCGCACGCGCTACTATAGACTTGCTCCGATGCTCGCGGTCGGAACTGGCTTTACGTGGTCTTTTATCTCTGCGCTAGTCTTTCCCCAGCATGCGCTCGCTTTTGCGACGTTGTTCGTGAATGTCCTGGTCTCTAGTCTCTTGTTCTCATGGCGCGGAATCGGCGCCGTGTTTTTTATCTCACTTGCCGGCGCACTGGCGTTACCCATCGTTTCCCCATCCTGGTCATGGTACGCCGTGTTCGAGGAATTGTATGAGACGACGGCGGCAGGGCTGGTGATCCTAATTACTGCGTGGACGCGCGACCGCCGCTTGAAAGAGATTGATCGGCAGGCGCAGGCGGTCGCACGTTCCAACGCGTTCATCACCGCGTTGAGCCAGGTCGCCGCGCGCATTGCCGCGCCACACGATCCCGCGCAAATGCTGGAAATGGTCGGACGCGAGCTCGCTCAGTTGGACCTGCGGTTCAGCATCAACCGACTGGATCAGGCAGCCGGCGTTTTTGTCGAACACTATCTCTCGCTCGATCCCGCTTTGATTGATCAGGCAGAACAAGTCCTGGGGCAAAAATTACGTGGTTTGCGCGTGCCGCTGGATTGCTGGCCCAATACTGAAATCCTCAGGACCCAGCGCCCCTTTATCACGTATGACACAGCGCGAGTGGCGAGTTCTTTGCTGGGCGGTGAAATTCCGCCATGGGCGATGGAAAAACTAGATCAATTGTTTGGCGCGAGCAAAAATACTTTGCTGGTTTATCTCCCACTGGTCAGCGACGAGCGAGTGATCGGAACGATGATGGTGTGGAGCCGCAGTTTACGCGAAGAGGATGTTCCCGCGCTGTGGACGTTGGCAAACCAGGTTGCGATCGCTTTGGAAAAAGCGCGTTTGATCGTGGCGGAACAGGCGCAGGTTGCCGAACTAGTGCGGACCGGCGAGCGGTTGCAACGCGAGTTGGCGGCGCATCAGCAAACCGCCGTCGCGTTTGAGGAGAGTGAACAACGGTATCGCCAATTGGTCGAGCGCGCACCCGATCTCATCGCAGTTCACTGCGAAGGCAAATTCGTCTACATCAACCCGGCAGGCGCGCAACTTTTCGGCGCGACGAGCGAGCGCCAGATCGTGGGGATGCCGATCATGGATGTTGTGCCGGAACCGTTTCAGCCCATCGTGCGCGAGCGGGTGCGGTTGATTCAAGAGCAGGGTCAACAATCGCCCTTGATAGAGATGCCCTTGCGACGACTCGACGGCGAATTCATCTATGTCGAAACGACCGGCATTCCCATCAAACACGCCGGCAAGCCCGCCACCCAGGTGATCATGCGCGATATCACCGAACGCAAACGCATCGAAGAAACCTTGCGGCGGCACGCGCTCGTTTTTGAAAACATGCACGATGGCGTCTTGATGATGGACGCGCAAGGGCGCATTTTGGATTTGAATCCCAGCGCCGAGCACATCTTTGGTTTTTCAAAAACCGACGTCCTGGGTCGGTCGGCGACCAGACTGACCAGTGCGCAGATCGCCGATGCGCCGTTCGCGGCGGTGGTCGGCGATGCGTTGAAAAATTTCGGCAGATGGTCTGGCGAAGTCGCCTTCGCGCGCGCCGATGGAACGTCGGGAATTGGCGGAGTGTCCATCGTCGCGCTCAAAGAGGCGGAGGGTAAACCGAACATGCTCATCGGGATCATCCGCGACATCACCGAGCGCAAACAGATGGAACAGGAAATCCAAACGCAACGCGACTTTGCCTTGCAGGTGATGAATACGATGGGGCAAGGTTTAACGGTCACCGGCGCGGATGGTCGGTTCGAGTACATCAACGCGGCGTACGCCCACATGGTGGGGCGTGAACCGCAAGACTTGATCGGAAAGCAGCCGATGGATTTGGCAGAGCCGCCCGATCAAGCCATTCTCGCGCAGCAGCGCGCGTACCGGCAGCAAGGCAAGACGTCAAGTTACGAAACTTGGCTCAAGCACGCGAATGGCACTCTGGTGCCGGTCCTGATTACCGGCGCGCCGCGCTGGCAAGCCGGCAATGTGAGCGGCGCAATCGCCGTCATCACCGATCTAACCGAGCGCCAATACGCGGAACAAGCCCTGCGGATGAGCGAGGAAAAATATCGCGCGATCGTCGAAGACCAGACCGAGTTACTGTGCCGGTGGTTACCCAACGGCACGCTGACCTTTGTGAACGGCGCGTATTGCCGCTACTTTGGCAAAACGCGCGCGGAACTTGTCGGACACAGTTTTATGCCGCTGATTCCGGAAGAAGACCGCGACAATGTTCAGCAACAGTTTTCGCTCCTCAGCGTCACTCACCCGGTTATCACGATTGAACATCGGGTGATTTTTCCGAGCGGCGAAATCCGCTGGCAACAGTGGACCAATCACTTGATCGCCGATCAACATGGCAACGTCGTGGAATATCAGTCGGTCGGGCGTGACATCACCGAACGCAAATTGGCGGACGAAGCGCGGCTCGCCGCCGAACGCAAGTTTCACAGTCTGGTCGAACAATCGTCGGATGGCGTTGTTCTCGTGGATGATCACGGCATCGTGGTCGAATGGAACCAAAGTCAAGAACGCATCTATGGGCTGGAACGCGAACAAGTCGTGGGCAAGCCGATCTGGGATATTCAACATCAGGTCATGTTGCCGGAACGGAGAACAGATGACGCGTATCGCCGGTTTAAGGAAATGATCGAACGCATTCTGGTCGCGGGTCAAGCGCCATGGTTCCATCAAACGTTCGAAATCCAAGTCCAGAGCATTACGGGGGAACAGCGCACTGTCGAATCGGTCTACTTTCCCATTGAGACTCACCAAGGTTATTGGCTGGGAAGTTTAGCGCGCGACATTACCGAGCGCAAACGCGCGGAACTGGCGTTGCGAGAATCCAACGAAAAATATCGCAGTCTAGTGGAAAGTATGGACAGCGTAGTTGCCGTTGTAGATATGCAAGGGCAATTTTTGTACGTGAACGAACTGGGCGCGCGGCAATTGGGATTCGATCCGCCCAGCATCGTCGGCAAAAATATGTTCGATTTGTTTCCAGAGTCGGTCGCGGCGCTCCAAGTGCAAGCGGTTCAAGGAGTGCTCGCGAGCGACAAGGGCATCGTCATCGAGTCGCCGACGATTGTGCAAGGCGAGGAACATTGGCACCGCACCAGTATTCAACCCATTCACGATGAGCGCGGCAGACCGTTGCAAGCGCTCGTGAATACGATGGACATTTCTAAAATTAGAGAGGCACAGAAAACGCTTGAAGAGATCAACCGCATATTGGAACTGCGCGTCGCCGAGCGCACCGCCGAACTGCAAGCCGCGAATCGCACGTTGCGCGAGAGCGAGGAAAAGTTCGGGTTGATCGCGGAAACGATTGACGAAGTGTTTTGGATGTCCGACCTTCAAGGTAAACAGATCTTTTACGTCAGCCCGGCGTACAAACACGTGTGGGGGCGCACCCTGGCAAGTCTGTACGAGAATCCCGGTTCGTTCATCGAAGCGATTTATCCAGAGGACCGCGAGCGCGTGACGGCGAATTTGACTGTTCGACTAACCAGCCAGCCCTTCGACCACGAGTATCGCATCGTGCGACCCGACGGGACGCTCCGGTGGATTTGGGAACGCGGCTTTCCAGCGCGCCCTCAATCAAACCACGAGTTGCTTTACGTCGGCGTCGCGCAAGACATTACCGCGCGTAAACTCGCCGAAGCCACCGTCGAACAATCGCTCCGCGAAAAAGAAGCGTTGCTCAAAGAAGTGCATCACCGCGTCAAGAACAACTTGCAGGTGATTTCCAGTATGCTCAACTTGCAAGCGGGGAGTGTGTCCAATCCGGAGTTTGTGAATATCGTGCAAAACAGCCAAAGCCGCATTGATTCGATCGCGCTCATTCACGAAAAACTGTACCGCTCTTTCGATCTCTCGCGGATTGATTTTCGGGATTACCTGGACGATCTCAGCACCAGTCTCTACAGCATGTACTATCCCGCCGCCGGCGTGCGGTTGGAGAAAGACCTGCCCGAAATTTATTTTGGGATTGATACCGCCATCCCATTGGGTTTGATCGTCAACGAGATCATGTCCAATTCGCTCAAGTACGCGTTTCGGAATTCCGATCAATTGGATCGGCGAATCTATTTGTCGCTGCAAGTCAAACCGGACGGCGCGTATACGCTCGTCATCGGCGATAACGGAGTGGGCTTGCCCGCCGGCTTGGATTATCGGCAATCGCCCTCGCTGGGATTGCAACTGGTGCTGACGTTGGTCGAGCAATTGGGCGGCGTCATCGAACTGCGCGGCGAAGGCGGAACGGAATATCAGATCACGTTCCGCGAGGTCAAATACAAACCCAGGTAGTTGTTTTTTTCTAATCGAAGGTGAATATGCAACCGATACGAATTCTCGTCGTCGAAGACGAAAACATCGTCGCCAAGGATCTGCAAACACGTTTGCAACGTTTGGGCTATGCGGTCCCCGCCATCGTCGCCACCGGTGAAGACGCCATCCAACGCGCCGCCGAGTTGCATCCCGACTTGATCTTGATGGACATTGTGTTGAAAGGGGAGATGGATGGCATTCAAGCCGCCGCTGAAATCTTTGCGCGCTTTGGCACGCCGGTGATTTTTCTCACCGCGTATGGCGATGAAGATTACGTGCAACGCGCGCGCGATCTCCAGCCGCTCGGCTATATCCTCAAGCCATTCAAGGAACGCGAACTGCACGCGGTGATCCAAGCCGGGTTGTATCGCCGGCACATCGAATTGCAACTGAAAGAGAGCGAAGAAAAGTATCGCCGCATTGTCGAGACCGCGCAGGAGGGAATTTGGATCGTGGATGCCGCCGGCAATACGTCTTTTGTCAACCGTAAAATGGCGGAGATGCTGGGCTATTCGGTTGAGGAGATGCTGGGCGCGCCATCGCGCGACTTGACGGACGCAGACGGTCACGCCGGTCTCATCGCGCCGGCAGCGCCGAACGAGGCGGACGGAGCCGAACAGCGCGAGGTCAAGCTTCGCCGCAAAGACGGTGTGAACTATTTGTGGGCGCTCGTCGCGGCGAGTCCCATCACGGACGGCGGCGGCAATCACACCGGCACGCTGGCGATGGTGATGGATATCACCGACCGCAAAGCCGCGGATGAGCAACTGCGTCACGCGCGCGACGCGTTGGAACTGCGCGTCCAAGAACGCACCGCCGCGCTCGCCAAAGCGAACGAAGCGCTGCAAGCCGTCGTGGTCGAGCGCAAACTGATGGAAAAAGAGTTGGAGCAGGCATCGGACAGACTCAAAGTGTGGGTCGCCAAGTTGGAACAACGCAATCATGAAATCACGCTCCTCAATGAATTGGGTGACTTGCTCCAAAGTTGTCGCGCCGAGCCGGAAGCATACGAGGTCATCGCCCGCTTTGCGCAAAAATTGTTTCCCCAGGTCTCGGGCGCGATCAACATCATCAGCGCGTCGCGCAACTATGTCGAATCGGTCGCGGTGTGGGGCGTATCGTCGCCGCAAGTGTTCTCGCCAAGCGATTGTTGGGCGTTGCGTCGCGGGCAGGCGCATGTCGTGAATGATTTGAGCATTGACCCGCTGTGCCCGTTGTGCCATCATCTCAAAACGACTACGCCAGTCAACTATATGTGCGTGCCGATGGCGGCGCAAGGCGAAGCGATCGGCGTGTTACATCTAAGTTTTGAATCCCATACACATCATCAAACTGAAACCGACTCCGCCCTTGCCCTAGCAGAGCGCAAAAGTCTTGCCATCGCGATGGGCGAACACATCGGCTTGGCGTTGGCGAATCTCAATCTACGCGAAAGTTTGCGGAACCAGGCGATTCACGATCTTCTGACCGGGTTGTTCAATCGGCGTTACATGGAAGAAACGCTCGAACGTGAATTGCGCCGCGCGGCGCGACGCAACGCGGGAGTGGGCACGATCATGCTCGATCTGGATCATTTCAAAAATTTCAATGACGCGCATGGACATGCGATGGGGGACCGCATCCTGCATCAAGTCGGCGTGTTTCTGCGCCAACACGCGCGTGTCGAAGATATCGCCTGTCGCTATGGCGGCGAAGAATTTGTGGTGATTATGCCGGAAACCAACCTGGCGGTGACTGTTCGTCGGGCAGAGGAGCTTCGCGCCGGCATCCGCGAATTGAGCGTCCAACATTTGGGCGAGGTTCTGTCGGGGGTAACGGTCTCGCTGGGGGTCGCAATCTTTCCGGAACATGGCGCAACCGCCGCGGAGATCATTCAATCTGCCGACGCGGCGTTGTATCGCGCCAAACACGAAGGACGCGATCGCGTGGTCGTTGCGCGACCACCCAGTTCAGTCGTGGACGAAAATTCCACGCCGACTAAAGATTGATGCGATTTGTTTTTGGGTAGGATTCGCGCCTGGGTTTTATCGGGCAGGAGTAGAATGGGTTGGATACTAGAATCTTGGTAGTTGAAGATGAGAACCTCGTCGCCAAAGATTTGCAACGTCTCCCCAATGGGAGGATGAGATTTGGGGAAGCGAGTCGGTGAGGATGGACGCGTCACGCGCCCGATGTATTCTACTTGGCGGTACACTCAAACTGTGCTATACTTTGCCCACCTTGCTATGATGAACGCGTACTGGGCTGGACATTCTGCGCTCTATGAGTTGAGCGCCTCGTCCCGGCAACGGGGATATTCACGATGACGTGGGCACGATTTGCCTCGCGCGATTTGCGCACCCTCTTAGCGCAGCTGCGTCGTTGGTTGCCGCTCGCCACGTTTGCCGCCGTTGTCGCCTACCAACTAGTTAATTTTTCCCTCATTCGCAATGTCTCCGCCGCGCTCGACCTCTTCATGGACATTATCGCATTTGGCGTTTTGGGACCGGTCGTCATCTGGTTCACGCTACGCTGGATTTCGGATCAGGTGGATGAACGCGAACGCGTTCTGGTCGAGAAAGAATCCGTGGAAGAAGAACGCCAGCGCGCCATGCAAGCCGCGCGCGAACAAGAACGCTTGCTCGCGGCAGTCTGTTCCAATTCCGCCGACGCGATCATCACGCTCGACAACGACGGCATCATCAAAACCTGGAATCGCGGCGCGGAGATGATGTTCGGCTACACGTCCGAAGAAGCCACGGGCAAACATTTTGCGATCCTATTGCCGAAAGATGTCGCCGCGCGTGGCGAGATCGCCTGGCTCCATCAACAAATCCAGGCAAACGGTTTTGTGCGGAATTACCAAACCGAACGCGTTACCAAAGACGGACATCGCGTCATGGTCGAGCTGACGCGCACCGCGCTCTACGACGAACGCGGCGACATTGCCGGCTATTCCGCGATCATGCGCGATATTACCGCGCGCGTCCAGTCCGAACAGGCGATTCAACAGCTCAACCTCGAACTCGAAACCAAAGTGGCGGAACGCACGTCGCAACTTGCTAAAGCGACCGACGAATTGCGTCGGCGTAATAGTGAACTCGAAGAGGCGAACGAAAAACTCAAGGAACTCGATCAGCTCAAGTCCGATTTCGTTTCGATGGTATCGCACGAATTGCGCGCGCCGCTGACGAACATCAACGGCTCGCTCGAACTATTGCTCGAAGGCGACCTGCCGTGCTACGACCGCGGGCATCGCGAGATGTTGCAGATCGTCCGCGAGCAAAGTATGCGACTGACGCGGCTCGTGCAAGGCATTCTCAATGTGAGTCGCATCGAAGCCGGTCAGCTGGTGCTCCAGCCGCAAGCATTCGACATCCTCGCGCTCATCGAGCGCGTGTGCAACGCGTGGGAAACGCGCGGCGCGTCGAACCCACTCGTGCGCCCGCGCGCGCGCAACCTGCCCTCCGTTTGGGCGGACCGCGACCGCACCGAAGAAGTCTTGCACAATTTGATTGATAACGCGATCAAGTACTCCTCGGAAGGAATGCCCGTCGAACTGGGCGCGGAATCGAACGGTGAATTGATCGTGGTTTCCGTCGCGGATCGCGGCATCGGTATACCCGAAGATCAGGTCGGTAAAATTTTTGAAAAATTTCATCGCGTCGACCGACGCGACTCGATGGAAAAATACGGGCACGGTTTGGGTTTATTTATCTGTCGCAGTCTGGTCGAAGCGCAAGGCGGAGAAATCTGGGTCGAGAGTACACTCGGTGAGGGATCGAATTTTCGGTTTTCACTTCCGCTGGCTGGGCGCGTGGATGTGGATGCCACGAGTAGACAAACCACCGGAGGACGGAAATGAGTAAAGGACGCGTGTTAATTGTGGATGACGACCGGACGCTTGTGCGCTTGATGCGCGAAGCGTTGTCGAAAGCGGACTTTGAAATCATCACCGCATTCAACGGCATTGACGCGTTGCAAGAATTGTACGCCAAACAACCCGATCTGATTTTGCTCGACGTGATGATGCCGCGGATGGATGGGTGGGAAACCGCGACACGCATTCGCCAAGTCAGCAAAGTGCCGGTCATTATGCTCACCGCGAAGGATGAAGAGAGCGACAAACTCAAAGGGTTTTCCGTCGGCGTGGACGATTACGTCACCAAGCCGTTCAGTTTCGCCGAGATGGTCGCGCGCGTGCAAGCCGTGTTGAATCGCGCGCGGATGACGCCGACCGAACATAAAGCGAAACGCTATTCGAGCGGCAATCTCGTGATTGACACCGACGCGCGCCGCGTGGTCAAAGATGGCTCGGTCATCGAGCTGACGCCCACCGAGTATCGCCTGCTCGTCACGCTTGCCGAAAATGCCGGACGAGTTTTGTCGCACGAGCAACTTTTGAACAAGGTGTGGGGTTATGAATACGGGGAGGATACCGGTTACGTCAAACGGTACATCTGGTATCTGCGCCGCAAAGTCGAGGACGACCCGCGCAAACCGGAACATATTCTGACTGAACGCGGGTTCGGTTATCTGTTTCAGGGAGATTAAGGGTTGGAAATTAGAAATTGGAGATTAGAAGTTGGACACCCCACACACGTTCCAATTTCCAACTTCCAATTTCCAACCTCCAATTTCTAATTTGTCAATGAGGTAAGTATGTCTCAAGTTCTTGATCTGCCCGCGAGTCTGATCGAGTGCAAGTGGTTCGAGCCGCGCACCGTCGCGGTGTTGAACGAACCCACACCCGGCGACCGCGTGCAAAGTGAATTGTTGCCCAAACTACTCGCGGCGTTTCGCGAACAACAACACCAAGTTGTCGAGCAATCGTCCGGCAAAGTGAACCTGATGCTCGCGTTCTTCGATGTGCCCGACGACGCGCGCCCGCTCGTCGAGCGGATTCCCGAACGCCCGCTGCCGCTCTCGCTCACGTTGATGCGCGAATACGGTTTGCCCAAGCGTCCCGACAACCTGGTCACGCTCGTGACGATTCGCGAACGGATGACCCAGTTTTCGCACGCCGAGGCGATTGATATCGCGCGCACTGCGGCGGCGCGCATCGGCTCGCCCAAAATGGTTTTTCTCAGCGGCAATCGCGCGACCGGCGAATTGTACGAAGCGACGTACTGCACGCTCGAAGGCGGACACCCGACCGACACGCGCGATATCGTGAACAAATTGCGCGACCGCTTGGTGAGCGCGGCGTGCGCGCACGATGTCGGCGGCGAGTATCGCATCATCGAAAACGCGATTCCGCGCGCGACCTGGGAAAAGACGCGCACACCCGAAGCGTTGATCGAAGCCGGGCATCGCATGGCGGCGTTGCGTTTGTTGCCCGCGCCCAAGATGGTGAGCGATTACGTGACGCCCGAAACCGCGCGCATTTATAATCGGTACCTGGGGATGAAAGGTTTTAGCGAAGGCATGTTGTTCGCGTTCGATCCGGAAACCGGCGCGCTAATGGTCACCGCGTCCGGCAGTTGGGACGTGGACAAGCGCGCGCTCAAGCGCGAAGAAGTCGTCGTGATCGGCGGGATGAAAGACGGCAAGGTCGAGGTATGGGCGCCCGAAGGCATCAAGCCGAAAGGTCCCTCCGTCGAGGCGCTCGAAATGTACACGCTCGTGCACAGCGTGCCGAAAGTGCGCGTGAGCCAGAACGCACGCGGCGATTGGCGACTCGACCCGAATGGTTCGGTTAGCGTGCCAATTATTCGCGGTGGTGTCCACGTTCATATTGGCACCGAGCGCGTGGACGAACAATTCGTCGAAGACATTCCGACGAATCGCCGCGATTTTCCGTACGGCTTTGGATGCGGTACCGATTTGATGAAGGAACTTGCCCAGGATTCGGCGCGCCGCTCGCGCGCGATCACGGATGCGGACGACCCGCGTCGCTACGCGCGTTGGCAAATGCTCTATCACGGCGACACCGTCGTCGAGTTGTGGAAGCCGACGACGAACGGCATGCCGCTCCAGGGTTTGCTCGATATGTACGATCCTACTAAGGTCGGCGCGATTCAGTACACGCCGGACCACATCTACCAACCGTAGTGTTTTCGTAGAGCAAGTTTCCAACTTGCCGTATTCAAAGACCTTCCAGGTTTTGCGCAAGCGCCTGGAAGGTCTTGTTTTTAGGAGCGGACTAACACGCGACGCCGAGTTGATTCAACGCGCGCTGTAATTGCTCGGGCGATTGATAATGGATCGTCGCAAAGCCGAGTTGGCGCGCCATCGCGATATTCGTTTCCGAATCGTCAATGAACACGCACGCGTCGGCGGGTTGCCCGATGCGTGCCAAGAGCGTGTGATAGATGCGCGGGTCGGGCTTGGTCATTTTCACATCGCCTGAAATGACGATGGCGTCAAACCAATCGAAGAACGCGTAACGCGGACGCACGAGCTGGAATTTTTCGTGCGACCAGTTGCTCAAACCGTACAATCGGTACCCGGCGTGTTTGAGCGTGTGGAGAATGTTCACGGTCGGCTGGATCGGTCCGGGGACGGATTCTTCCCAGCGTAGGTCGTACGCGCGAATGAGGTCGGCGTACTGTGGAAACTGCCGGCTCAAGTCGGCGACACTCTCGGCAAAGGAGCGCCCGCGATCCATTTCTAAATTCCAGGGTACGAACCCGATTTCATCGAGAAATCTTTCGACGGCTTGCTCGTCCCCGTTGAACAATTTGCGATAGAGGTGGCGCGGGTTCCAATCCACGAGAACCCCGCCAAAATCGAACACGATGTTATGGGGATGATGGTTTGGGTTTAGCATAGCTGTGCTGTCAGAACCTTTCTTCAATTTGATGCGGCTATTTTACCACGAAAGCGAATTTCGATTTTCAAACTTGTGCTTGACACAGAACAAGCGTTCGTGGTATAATGCGGACAAATGTTCCACCGCGCTCCGTGCGCCAGCAGGAGGTAACCATGGCTCTCTCGGAACGACAACAACGTATGTTCGAGTTCATCACGAAATTCTCGCGCGAAAAAGGACGCCCGCCGACGATCCGCGAAATCGGCACGCAGGTTGGCATCTCGTCCACCTCGGTCGTGAACTATAATCTCAACATCCTTCAACGCGAGGGTTTTATTCAGCGCGAGAAAGAAGTCTCGCGTGGTTTGCGCGTCGTCATCCCCGGCGCGAAAACCATCGCCGATGCGGCGAACTTTGTGCAGATTCCGCTGCTCGGCAAGATCGCCGCCGGTCATCCGATGCCGGTGCCCGAGACTGCCTTTTCGCCTTATGAGGGCGAAGTCATCACGCTCACGCGTGATCTGATTCAAGATCAGGAGGGACTGTTCGCGTTGCAGGTCAAAGGCACCTCGATGATTGACGCGCTCATCAACGACGGCGATATTGTCGTGATGAAAAAAGTCGAGACGGCGCAGAACGGCGATATGTGCGCGGTGTGGCTCAAAGAAGAAAAAGAGACGACGCTGAAACGTATCTATCGCGAAAAAGCGCGCATTCGCTTGCAACCAATGAACCCGACGATGAAAGCATTTTACGCGCGCGCGGATAACGTGCAGGTACAAGGCAAGGTCGTGCTCGTCGTGCGGCAGTTGCAACGCGTGCCCGCGTAGCCAAAACCGCGCGCGAAAAACTTTAATTCAATTTCTATTGACAGGAACGCCTGTTTGGATTTATAATTCAAATCCGAACAGGCGTTCTATTTGTTCGACAAACGCCAATCCGCGGAAGGAAAAAATAACATGATTGACCGAGTTAGCACCGTCTCTGTTTTCGTGAACGACCAGGATCGCGCAAAAGAGTTTTACACCAAGGTGCTCGGATTTGAACTACGCAAAGACGCCCCGCTTTATCCCGGCGCGACTGCGCGTTGGGTCGCGGTTGCGCCCAAGGGCGCGGCAACCGAGGTCATCCTTTATCTGCCCGATCAAAACTGGGAACACTACAAACAGGTCGTCGGCAAATCCCAGGCGCTCACCTTCGGTGTTACCAACATGAAAAAACTCCATGCCGAGTTGAAAGCCAAAGGTGTTTCGTTCGTCCAGGAACCCGACCAGCAACCCTGGGGCACCTATGCGATCATCGCGGATTCGGAAGGCAATCATTTGATTCTGTCTGGACCACCGGCTGCCTAACGCTCGCCGTTAATGTGCTAGTGGTCGAATGAGAATGTCCACGAAGGACACAGAGAACCGCCCAGGGTTTTCTTTGTGTTCCTTCGTGACTTTGTTGTAAAGGATCGTTGGTTCGTCGTGCCAGGTTCCGGGACGGGTGATCTGCAAGGGTTGCGTAGCCGCGG
Source organism: Chloroflexota bacterium (assembly GCA_016219275.1). Lineage (NCBI taxonomy): Bacteria > Bacillati > Chloroflexota > Chloroflexota bacterium. Next base: position 13,423 of record JACRBM010000085.1, on the reverse strand, counting down.
AGAATTTGAAATCTCCGGGCAGGGACCATTCCCCATCAGTTTCGAGTACGCGTTCAAGTGATCATTTGCGCGAGGAGAACAAAATGAAAAAAATAGTTGTTGTCATCCTTACCTATCAGCCAGCCGAAAAATAAGCTGGAGACCCTGATGGGAAGGGTTACATCCAATCTGTCAACGTCGTTGAAAACTGAGAAACACGATCGGTACCTATGAAAGGGAGAAATAGCTTGACGAAAAAGAATCGTTCAATATCGGCAGAGACCAATCCCACCATCTCGATCCCACAACTACGCGCCGTCCTCACGAGTCGAGTGATCGCGCCGGACGACACGAATTACGACCAGGCGCGCGCTGTATTCATGGGCGGGATAGACCGCCGACCCGCGGTCATTGTCCGGGTCGCGAACGCGACGGATGTTTCACGCGTCATTTCATTCGCGCGTGAGAGCGGACTCGAACTGGCGGTTCGCAGCGGCGGTCACAGCGGCGCTGGGCATGGCACCACAGATGGCGGGATCGTGCTCGATCTCTCGGACATGCGGGCGCTGGACATCAATCGCGAACAATGCACCGCGTGGGCTGAGACGGGATTGACTGCCGGCGAATACACGACCAAAGCGAATGCCTATGGTTTGGCGACCGGGTTCGGCGACACTGGCTCGGTCGGTATCGGAGGGCTTACGCTTGGGGGCGGTATTGGCTACCTCGTCCGCAAATATGGACTCACGATTGACGACCTGCTGGCTGCCGAGCTTGTGACCGCGGATGGTCAGCTCCTCTGTGTAGACGCCGAAACGCATCCAGACCTCTTTTGGGCGATTCGCGGCGGCGGCGGCAACTTTGGCGTCGCGACACGTTTCCAGTTTCGGTTGCACGAACTCGATACAATCGTGGGCGGGATGCTGCTCCTGCCCGCGACGCCCGACGTCATCGCCTCGTTCATCGCCGAGGCGGAAGCCGCGCCGGATGAGCTTTCAACCATCGCGAATATTATGCCCGCGCCACCGATGCCGTTCGTGCCGACCGAGCACCACGGAAAACTTGTCATCATGGCGCTCATGGTCCACGCTGGCGGCGGACAAGCCGGCGAGCGCGCCATCGCACCTTTCAAGGCGCTCGCTACACCGATCGTTGACATGGTGCGGCAGATGCGCTACCCGGAGATTTATCCGCCGGACGACCCGAACTATCACCCCGTCGCGGCGAATCGCACGATGTTCGTCAACACCGTCAATCGTTCTGTGGCTGAGACGATCCTCGATCACCTCCAGAGTTCGACCGCGTCGATGCGCGTGGCGCAGATTCGCGTACTCGGTGGAGCGATGGCGCGCGTGCCTAATGATGCTACTGCGTTCGCTCACCGCAAGTCAAGAATCTTGGTGAATGTCGCCGCGCTTTACGAACGATCCGACGACCAAGCCACGCATGAATCCTGGGTCAGCGAGTTTGCGACGACACTGCGACAGGATGAAGGCGGCGCATACGTCAACTTTCTTGGCGACGAGGGCGAGGCGCGTATCCGCGTGGCATACCCGGGGACAACCTGGGATCGGCTGGCGGCGATCAAGCGTCGCTACGACCCGACCAACTTTTTCCGGCTCAACCAGAACATTCCGCCGGCGATCAAGTAGGGCGAGACATTTTTCGCATGCTTGCGCGGAAAATGTCTCGCTCCTACACCACGCTTGTTACAAGAAAGGAAAAATAAATGTCAGCCCAGTCAACCCAAAGCGTAAAGAAAAAGGATCTCATCATTACCCGCGTCTTCGACGCGCCAGTCGAACTGGTTTGGAAAGCATGGACCGACCCGGAGTACGTGATGCAGTGGTGGGGACCAGACATCTTTACTTGCCCGATAGCCAAGATTGATTTTCGCGAAGGCGGAACATCGCTTGTCTGCATGAGTTCGCCACAATTCGGCGATCAATACAGCACTTGGCAATAGCGGAAAATTGTGCCGATGCGGCGGATCGAGTACATCCACAACTTGGCTGATAAAGACGGCAACAAGATTGATCCTGTCTCGACAGGCATGCCGCCGGACTTTCCACAGGATTTGCGTAACCTGGCAACCTTCAAAGACCTGGGTAACGGCAAGACGGAATTGACTGTTACGGAATATGACTGGACGGTGGGGCAAATGATGGAACTGTCCAAAATGGGTATGGAGCAGTGCCTCGACAAGATGGCGGCAATCTTTGCCAGGACATAGGAAAACGAACATGTTGCTCGAGAACAAGGTTGCCTTGATCTACGGCGCGGGTGGTCCGATTGGCGGTGCAGTGGCACGCGCCTTTGCCCGCGAGGGTGCCAGGGTCTTCCTCGCCGGTCGCACCAAGGCAAAGCTCGACAAGGTTGCCGACGAGATCCGCTCGATTGGCGGAGTAGCGGATACCGCTGTCGTTGATGCCCTCGACGAGCGGACAGTTGACGAGTATGTTGATGCGCTGGTCGAGCAAGCCGGGCGCATTGATATCTCATTCAACCTCATCTCGTACGGAGACATCCAGGAGCTGCTGACCGAGATAGCGGTTGAGGATTTCTTGCAACCGATCACGAACGCAATGCGGACGCATTTCCTGACTACCAGGGCAGCCGCCCGACACATGGTCAAGCGCGGGTCGGGAGTGATCCTGGCGTTCGGCGGAAACGGCGCGCAAACTCTCCCTGGGCTGGGTGGTTTCAAAGTCGCTCTCGACGCCATCGAGGGTCTGCGCCGGCAATGGGCATGCGAACTGGGACGGCACGGCATCCGCGTCGTCACGCTGAAAACGGGAGGCGTGCCCGAGTCCATCCCTGATACCTTCGCCGGAAAGAACGAGATCACCACTGCGATTCAGAAAGCCACCTTGCTGAACCGAGCAGCAACCCTGGATGATGTGGGCAACGTGGCGACCTTCGTCGCCTCAGATCACGCTCGCACCATGACCGCCACAGAAGTGAACATCTCCTGCGGCGCGCTGATGGATTAGTTGTCAGGAGAAATGACTATGGCAGATAACACTATCAACGCTCAATCTCAACAACAACCACCCAAACCCAATCCCGATCTCAAAAGTCTGGATAGATTAGTCGGCACGTGGAAAATATCCGGCGGAGCACAAGGAACGGTCACCTATGAGTGGATGGAAGGCGGCTTTTTCCTGATACAACATTTTGACCTTGAGTTGGAGGGACACAAGGTCAAGGGCATTGAGATCATTGGACATCTAAAGCCATTTGACGGGCAACCAAGCGAGGACATCAAAACGCGCATCTATGACAACATGGGGAACACCTTCGACTACGTGTATGAAATAGAAGGCGACGCCCTTACGATTTGGGGTGGCGAGAGGGGTTCCCCGGCATATTTCAAGGGTACGTTTAGCGACGACGGCAACACTAACACCGGCGCCTGGCATTATCCGGGTGGTGGCGGATATAAGTCAACTATGACCAGGGTTAAAAAGTAGTTGGCTGTTTCCTGTGACACGATAAACCGACAGAATCGAAACCCAGGGGCAAAATACAGGAAGGAGATCGGTATGAGTATGAGTATGGCTAAAACTATTGTTGCCCAAACGATGTCTTTGGATGGCTTTATTGCCGCTCCGGACGATGATGTTTCGCCAATTTTTGGCTGGTATATGGCTGGCGATACTGATCTTCCTATCGTGGGTGTGCCCAGGGTGTTTCAAGTGTCCAAGGCAAGTGCGGCGCTGATCCGCAAAGAATGGGACTCAATCGGCGCGATCGTTACAGGACGACGGGACTTTGATGTCTCAGATGCGTGGGGCGGTATTCCACCCTTAGGTGTGCCAATATTTATCGTTACCCACAATCCGCCAAGTAAATGGAGCAAAAAAGGATCACCATTTACGTTTGTTACAGATGGTGTCGAAAGCGCCGTGGCTCAGGCAAAGCAAGTTGCCAACGGCAAAAACGTTAGTATCGGTGGCTCGAAAGTCGTGCAACAGTGTTTGCTTGCGGGACTTGTTGATGAGATCGCGATTGATCTCGCGCCAGTTCTGCTTGGCTCTGGTATTCGACTGTTCGACAACTTGGATAGCAAGCGAATCGAACTGGAATACACCGGCGTTGTCGAAGGCACAGGCGTGACACATCTCAGATTCCGTGTTCTGAAATAGACGGAAAGATGCAAGTGGGTTCAATCAGGCGCTGAAAAAGCAACAGAAAAAAGGAGTACCAATGAAAAGCAAAGTCGGTTTTAATTCAATTGGTGAATACATTGCAACCTTTCCTGAAGAAATACAAAAAATATTGGAAGAATTGCGGGCGACCATAAAAGCCGCTGCTCCTGACGCAGAAGAAAAAATTGCCTATCAAATGCCCACATTCGATCTGAACGGCAGGCATTTGGTACATTTCTCCGCCTGGAAAAATCATATCGGAATGTATCCGATACCCGCCGGCAATAAAGCATTCAAAAAAGAAATATCGCAATATGAAGGCGCAAAGAGTTCACTAAATTTTCCAATAGACAAACCATTGCCGCTGAAATTGATAAGCAAAACCGTTAAATTTAGAGTTGCTGAAAACCTAAAATAAAAAGCAACATCTTCGCCAAAAGCATAAATTGATCCGCGAATCACGCGAATCACGCGAATCACGCGAATAAAAAACAAAATTAGCGAAGATTCGCGGATGAAGGAATAAATTGGCGAAGGTATTGAAAAAGAGCGATCAAATGAAACAGATTACAACTTTTCTGATGTTCGATGGCAAAGCCGAACAAGCCATGAATTTTTACGTCTCTTTGTTCGCGGATTCGGCGATCAAGAGCATTTTGTCTCAGGATGGACAGGTCCTTATGCCGCTCGGCGCGTACCCATTCAGCAAAAAATACGCGTGGATCAACGACAAATTCGGCGTGTCCTGGCAGTTGATGCTCGCCGGCGCGTAAGGCAAGGAAAAAATGAACACATTCATCGCGTTGCTGAGAGGCGTCAACGTTGGCGGCAACACCATCCTGCCGATGCGCGACCTGGTAGATGTGCTTGAAGGTCTGGGTTTGAAAAAGGTCAAGACCTATATTCAAAGCGGCAACGTGGTTTTTCAAAGCGCGCCGGCGAATGCCACTGATCTGTCGCGGAAAATCAGCGCCGCGATAGAAAAAGCGCGCGGCTTGTCGCCCCAGGTGCTCTTGCTTGGCATCAAAGAACTGCAAGCGGCGATTGCAAGGAACCCATTTCCCCAAGGCGTGCACGAACCAAAATCGTTGCATCTCTTTTTCTTGGATTCCATTCCGCGCAAGCCGGATTTGGAAACTCTTGAAACGATCAAAACAAAGAGTGAGCAGTTCAAGCTCATCAATCAAGTGTTCTATCTCTACGCCCCTGATGGGATCGGACGTTCTAAACTCGCCGCGAAAGTTGAAAAGGCGTTGGGCGTAGCGGTAACAGCTCGAAACTGGCGGACGGTTAGTGAGGTCATGTCAATCGCGACGGCGGTAGCGGATGATGCGTAAACTATTTTCATTCAACATGGTTGCCCTCGATGGTTTCTTTGAGGGACCCAATCAGGAAATTGACTGGCATAACGTAGACGCGGAATTCAACGAATTTGCCATCGAACAGACAAGCGCAATGGACACGCTCTTATTCGGGCGCGTGACGTATCAACTCATGGCAAGTTATTGGTCCACCTCGGACGCGATCAAAAACGATCCCATCGTTGCCGACCTGATGAATCGTTTGCCCAAGCTTGTATTCTCGCGGACGCTCGACAAAGCCGAATGGAATAATACCAGGTTGATCAAAGATCATATCGCCGAAGAAATTTCGAAACTAAAACAACAGCCCGGCAAAGACCTCGCTCTGTTCGGCAGCGCCAACTTGATGTCAACGCTGATGCAGTTGGATTTGATTGACGAACATCGCATCATGGTGAACCCGGTGATCCTGGGCAACGGCACACCATTATTCGAAAAGTCAAAGGACAAACAAAATCTGAAACTGGTAAAAACCAGGACGTTCGGTAATGGAAACGTTTTACTCTGTTACCAGCCAGACAGAAAATAACGCGGAGGATCGAGATGACTCAGGGCAAATACGCGAACGTAAACGGTCTTAGGATGTATTACGAAATTTATGGCAAAGGGCAGCCGTTGATTTTGCTTCACGGCGGTTTGGGCGGAATCGGTATGTTCGCTCCCATTCTGGCAGCCCTTGCCGAGAACCGGCAGGTCGTCGGCGTCGAACTGCAAGGACATCAGCATACGGCTGACATCAATCGTCCGTTGTCCTTCGAGCAAATGGCGGACGATATTGCCGGACTGATCCAACACCTCGGACTGGAACAGACAGACATCCTCGGCTATTCTCTGGGTGGCGGTGTCGCTCTGCAAACGACGATTCGACACCCAGAGTTGGTACGCAAGTTGGCGCTCGTCTCTGTCCCTTTTAGGAACGAGGGATGGTACCCCGAGGTACGCGCGAGTATGAAATCAATGAATGAACAAGCCGCCAAAGCCATGATCGGCTCCCCGATGCACCAGGCATATATCAACACCGCGCCCAACCGCGACGATTGGCAGACGTTGGTGGTCAAGAGGGGCGAGTTGATTCGACAGAACTATGATTGGTCGAAGGCAGTCGCGGCGCTCAAAACGCCCACGCTGATCGTGGTCGGCGATGCCGACGCGATTCGCCCCGCGCACACGATAGAATTTTTCGAACTGCTCGGCGGTGGCAAGAAGGATGCGGGCTGGGACGGATCGGGAATGTCGAACGCGCGCCTCGCGATCCTGCCTGGCACGACGCATTACAGCATCGTCTTTTCCCCGATGCTCGCGCCCACCGTCACGTCTTTCCTTGATGCGCCGCTGCCAAAAGCAGAGTAAATTAATTTGAGAGGAACATCCATGAATAGTAAACAGAACGATCGTCCGGCAAGCGACCTTCCGCTGGGACTGGCTAGTCCGGCGCGACGGGCGCTCGCTGGGGCTGGCATCGCGCGACTCGAGCAGTTGACCAAGTTCAGCGAGGACGAGGTCAAGCAATTACATGGCATCGGACCCAATGCGCTCGCTCAACTCCATCGCGCGTTGCGCGCCAAAGGACTCTCGTTCGCCGATAGGAAATCTAGAAGGATACTTGTATGAAGACGTTCTATCATCTTCTCGCGAATACGCTCATTGCCAACGTCACGAATATGACAGTCTGGTTCGCGCTGGTGTTTTTCGTCTACCTGGAAACGCGCTCGGTCATTGCAACCGCCTTCGTCTCCGGCATCTATCTAGTCGCGGTTGCGCTTTCCGGATTCTGGTTCGGCAGTCTGGTTGACCACTATAAGAAAAAGCACGTGATGCTCCTCTCCGGCTTTGTGTCACTGTTCATCTACGCTATCGGATTTGCCATGTATCTCGCGGCGCCGTCCGAGACTTTCAAGAATCCTGCTAGCGTCACGCTGTGGATCTTTGTACCCTTACTTCTTCTGGGCGTGATCGCGGGAAACATCCGCGCCATCGCGCTGCCAACCCTCATCACGATTCTCATCCCCGAGGATGGGCGGGACAAGGCGAACGGACTTGCTGGGACAGCCACCGGGATCGGATTTCTCATCGTTTCAGCCATCAGTGGATTCCTGGTGGGACATTCAGGCATGTATCTGGTGCTCATCCTCGCGATGGCGATGATGATTGCTTCGATCGTACATCTTTACACGCTGACCATTCCGGAAAAAGAAATTGCGCACCTCGATGGGAAGCCGGCGAAGCTGGATATTCGCGGGACGCTGATGATCATCTCGGCGATTCCCGGCTTGTTCGCGTTGATCTTTTTCACGACCTTTAATAATTTCCTGGGCGGCGTGTTCATGGGTCTCATGGACGCGTACGGACTCTCTCTCGTTTCGGTCCAGGTGTGGGGAGTACTGTGGGCGTTTCTCAGTTGCGGGTTTATCGTGGGCGGACTCTTCATCGCCAAATGGGGGCTTGGCAAAAATCCGCTGTGGGCATTATTCGCCGCCAATATCTGTATCTGGACGATCAGCAGTGTCTTTACCATCCAGCCCTCCATCGTACTTCTGACGGCGGGTATGTTCATTTACCTGTCCGTAGCGCCTTTCATCGAAGCGGCGGAACATACGATCATTCAGAAGGTCGTTCCGCCGGAACGCCAGGGGAGGGTGTTCGGATTCGCGCAGAGCGTTGAGATGGCGGCATCACCCCTGACCACGTTTCTCATCGGTCCGCTCGCGGAGCTTGTCTTCATCCCGTTCATGACCACCGGAGCCGGCGTTGCGCTCATCGGCAGTTGGTTTGGTATCGGCGCGGATCGCGGCATCGCGCTTGTCTTCACACTGACCGGCATCATCGGGCTTGGGGTGACGCTGATCGCGATGAATACAAAGAGCTATCGGTTGCTTTCGAACCACTACATGGCTGATGAAAACCAGGTTGTGTTCGAGGGAGAGACAACATGAAGAAAACAGATTCGAAAAATGATTTGACTCCGTCTCAACACATAGACATGCAGATCAAAGAACTTGCCGACTGGCGCGGCAAAATGCTTGCGCGATTACGCAAACTGATCCTGGAAGCCGCGCCTGACCTTGCCGAGGAATGGAAGTGGGGCACGGCAGTGTGGTCGCATAAAGGAAACGTTGTTGCCGCCGGCGCTTTCAAGGATCACGTCAAGCTCAACTTTTTCAAAGGCGCTTCCTTGAAGGACCCGAAGCGTCTCTTCAATGCTGGGCTGGATGCAAAAGCCACGCGCGCCATTGATTTCGGCGAAGGCGACGACATTGATGAGTCCGCCTTGAAGGAACTCATTCGTGCCGCGGTCGCGTTCAATACAACCGGCAACAAAAAGAAATAACCGACACAGGAGAATTCAAATGAGAAAAGTAGTTGCAGGACTGTTCATATCCCTGGACGGCGTCACGGAATCGCCCGATAAATGGCAATTCGATCACTTTGACGAAGACATGATGGCGAGCATGAGCGCACACATTGCCGGAGAGGACACCATTCTTCTCGGGCGGGTGACCTATGAGGAGTGGGCGCCCTATTGGCCGACTTCAACCGACGAGCCGTATGCCAGCCACATTAACAGCACGCCCAAGTATGTTGTCTCAACAACTTTGAACAAGGTCGAGTGGAAGAATTCGACGCTGATCAAGAGAAACCTCGCGGAAGAAATCACCAAGTTGAAACAGCAACCCGGCAAGAACATTGGCGTCGCCGGTAGTCCCACACTTGTTCGATCCTTGCTACAGAACGATCTCCTCGATGAGCTTATACTCATGGTCCATCCGGTCGTCGTGGGCAATGGCAAGCGTCTCTTCAAGGACGGGGGCGCTCTGAAGAGATTGAGACTGGTGGATTCAAAGGCAACCCGTACGGGCGTCATGCTCCTCACCTATGAGCCGCTCAAAAAATAAGCTAACGCCAGAACCAGAAACAGCAACAACAAAAAACGGGAGGCGGAATCGTGTCTGACAACGATAAGAAAAAATTCCAGTCCTACCTCGACAACATCCAAGCCAAGACCGGCAAGACGCCGGCTGACTTTCGCGCGCTTGCCAAAGAAAAAGGGTTGACAAAAGCCGGCGCGATCGTCGCTTGGCTCAAGCAAGACTTTGGGCTTGGCTATGGTCACGCCGGAGCGATATGGCAAGTGATCGGTCACGCCGACGACGTCAAAGCCAGCCCAGCAGACCGGATCGAGAAATTGTTCGCAGGCAAAAAAGCCAAGTGGCGCAAGGCATACGCTGCACTCGAGAAACGGGTTCGCAAGTTTGGCGCGGATGTCGCGGTGGCGTCCAACATGACGTACATCAATCTGCGCCGCGGCTGCAAGAAATTCGCCATCGTGCAAACAACAGACGATCGCTTGGACATCGGCATCAAACTCAAAGGCGTCGCGCCAGCCGGACGGCTTGAAGCTGCCGGATCGTGGAACGCCATGGTCACTCATCGCGTACGCATCAGCGACCCAAAACAAATTGACGCTCAAGTGCTCACGTGGTTGAAACGGGCGTACGATAATCAAAAGGAGAAAACAGCATGACAAAAAATAATCAGAAAAAAATCGCCCCATTCTTGTGGTTCGATGACCAAGCCGAGGAGGCGGCGAATTTCTACGTCTCGATTTTCGACAATTCGAAGATTGTGAGTACCACTCGTTATGGAGAAGGGGGACCAGGACCGAAAGGCAGGGTGATGACTGTCGAATTCGAGCTTGATGGACAGGGGTTCATCGGCTTGAACGGTGGGTCCCAATTCAAGTTCACTGAAGCCATATCGTTTTCGGTGAGCTGTAAGACGCAAGAAGAAGTAGACAAGTTTTGGGCAAAGCTTTCTGAAGGCGGAGAAGAAGGACCGTGCGGCTGGCTGAAAGACAAATATGGTTTGTCATGGCAGATCAATCCCACGATCCTTGGCGAGATGCTCGGCGACCAGGATCCCGAGAAGGCGAAAAGGGTCATGGAAGCCATGCTCAACATGAAGAAGATTGACATCAAAACTTTAAAGCAGGCGTATGATCAACAATAATTCAGAACACGCTTCGTCCAGCTGGAACGAATCCTTCGACAAGATCGCCGAGACTCGGCATTGATTCAAGGAGGAGCCGGGACATGAGAAAAGTAGTTGTGATGAAAATGGCGTATCATCCCGCGCGCGAATACCTTCGCCGAATGCAATCGGCAAGCGGGGATAGAATCTAGGTTTCTTCAAGAAACCTGGATTCTGGCGATTGAACATCGGCGCGAAAATTTAATCTGCCGCGCCTTGACATAGAACGCCTGTTCTGGTATAATGGGAATCAGAACAGACGTTCTTTTTCTGCGCCTGGAGTTGGATGTGAATCTCAAACCATGTCCGTATCGTCAGGTAGACGACGAAGGACATATCCTTTGCGATAAAATCAAAACCGGCGAACGTGAAGTGACGCCGAATATTTGTCGCGCGTGTCCGGTCGCCGCGATCAACTGCGCGCACTTGCGCGGCACGTTGGATCATCAAGCGCGTCCGCCGATCACGGTGCGGTGGGGTAATGGCAAGTCCACCGTGCTCGAAGATGCCGCGCCGACGATCGCGCTCGGTCGCGCGGCGTGCGCGGCAAAGGTGATCCCGATTCATTCGCCGCGCGATTGCGCCGGCTGCGCGCTGCGCCAACCTCTGCCCGAAGTCATCGCGCCAACGCGCACAACGAACGAACGCCGCACGCGCGCGACTGCCCCGGTCGCGCCATCGCCCATCGCGCCGGCAGCACCACCGCCGGTCGCGCCAACAGAAATCGCGCGGCAAAACGTCGTCGCGCAAAAAATCATCCAGTTGCAAGAGTGGCTCGCCCATCAAAAACAAAATCCGCCGCGCCCTGACGAAGAAAAACAGGTCGCGCCAATCGTGTTAGCCGCGCCGCGCGCGCGTGTGAAAGAGGAACGTCGCGCCGGATGGACGGACTAGTTCGCGAGTTGGATAGTTTGTTAGTTTGAGAGTTGCATCCAAAACTATCCAGCCAATCTCACAATCAAACTAACAATGGACAAACGTTTGTTGAACCTTCAAGCCGACAAGATCGAGGCAGTGTTGATCGCGCACAAAGCGCCGGCGCGCGTGTGGGGCGGACGGCTCACGCCGCGTACGGTGCAGTTTCATCTTGCGCCGACTGCCACGACGAAACTGACGCGGCTCGAAGCGCTCACGGAGGAGGTCGCCTTGGCGCTCGGAGTTTCCAATGCGCGGCTCACGCGCACGAACGGAACGCTCTCGCTCGAAGTGCCGCGCACCGATTCGCGCTTTGTGACGCTGGCGGAACTGGAAGCGCAGTTACAGCGCGATGACGCGACGCGGCGCGCGCTCGCGTGCGCGGGCACCGCGGTGCTCGGACTCGACAGCGAAGGCGTCCCGCTCTTATTGCGCTTGTCGTCGCCCGATGTCGCGCACGTGCTCATCGCCGGTACGACCGGCAGCGGCAAGACCGAACTCGCGCGCACGATCATCGCGTCGCTCACCGCGCACCAAAAACCGCGCGATCTGCAACTCGCGTTGTTCGATCCCAAGCGGCACGGTCTCGCGCCCTTCGCGCAATTGCCGCATCTGCTTTTTCCAATCGTTGCGGACGTTGAAGAAACGCTCGCGCGCCTGAGGTATCTCGTCACGGAAATGGAACGGCGCGAACGCGACCCGCTCCACGTCACGCGCCCGCGCATCGTCGTTGTGATGGACGAACTCGCGGACGCGTTGCAGACTGGCGGCGCGCCACTTGAAGCGGCGCTCACACGACTCGTGCAACGCGGGCGCAGCGCGGGCGTGTCGGTGATCGCGTGTACGCAAAAACCGACCGCAAGCGCGGTGGGTACGCTCATCAAAGCGAATTTTCCGGTGCGGCTCGTCGGGCGCGTCGCGGGATCGGAAGACGCGCGCGTCGCGGCGGGTATCGGCGGGACGGGCGCGGAGAAACTCGCCGGGCGCGGCGACTTTATTTTGATCGCGGGCGGGCAAATGATTCGATTTCAAGCCGCGCAAATCAAAGCGGATCAAGTCGCGCGCAAAAGTATGTCCTATGTAACCGAGCCAGTCCGTGCGCCGATGCTCGGTCGCATGTTGGGTGGATTGCGGCGCGTGAAATGAGCGGAAACGATTCGATGCGTAACAAGGATTGGCTGAGGAATGCGGGGCTGTTGGTCGCGCTTGTCTTTGCCGTCACGCTCGCGATCATCGTCGGCAATCGTTTGTCCAACGAAGCGATGGCGGTGCTCGTCGGCGCGCTGTGCGGCATCAGCGCAACGTTGCCGGTGAGTCTCGCGTTGATGGTCGCGATCAACAAGAACTGGGGACGCGGTGAGTCGCGCCGCGAGGAGTACGAATCGCGTCCGATGCAGCCGCCGGTGTATATCATCGCGCCACCGCAAGCCGCGCCTTGGCAATCTGGCTTTCCGATGGATCAAACTTTTCTCCCGCCGAATGCGCCCACGCTTGGAGCGCCCCGCGAATTCAAAATTGTCGGCGATGAATCGTAGGGCAAGTTTCCAACTTGCCAATCGCAAATTGGAACTTTACGCCACGGGGAATCGTAGGGCAAGTTTCCAACTTGCCAATCGCAAATTGGAACTTTGCGCCACGCGGAATCTTAGGGCAAGTTTCCAACTTGCCAATCGCAAATTAGAAATTTGCGCCACGCGGAATCGTAGGGCAAGTTTCCAACTTGCCAATCGCAAATTGGAAATTTACGCCGCGGGGAATCGTAGGGCAAGTTTCCAACTTGCCAATCGCAAACTGGAAATTTACGCCACGGGGAATCGTAGGGCAAGTTTCCAACTTGCCAATCGCAAATTGGAACTTTGCGCCGCGGGGAATTGTAGGGCAAATTTCCAACTTGCCAATCGCAAACTGGAAATTTACGCCACGGGGAATCGTAGGGCAAGTTTCCAACTTGCCAATCGCAAATTGGAACTTTGCGCCACGGGGAATCGT
>JACRBM010000084.1 GCA_016219275.1 Chloroflexota bacterium | reverse complement strand
GTAACTACTCAGCCAACCCACATTTACGCCGATGAAAAAACAAATTTATCCGCGAATAACGCGAATTGCGCGAATAAGAAGAAAAAATTAGCGAAGATTCGCGTAATTCGCGGATAAAGGAACGATGGCTGAGTAGTTACGGAATAGGTTTGTTACGCAAAATACTTCGAGACGCAGAATTGACTCTCGAAGAATTTGAAAATTTGTTATGAGGTAAAAAAATGGCTCTGATTGAAGAAATCGTCGCGCGAGAAATTTTGGATTCGCGCGGCAATCCCACGGTCGAAGTTGAAGTTTCACTCGAAGATGGCGCATTCGGACGCGCGGCGGTGCCGAGTGGCGCATCCACCGGCGCGCACGAAGCGCTCGAACTGCGCGACGGCGACAAGCAACGATTTGGCGGCAAAGGTGTTCTAAAAGCAGTCAACAACATCAACACCGTCATTGCCGACGAACTGGTCGGCTGGGACGCGCGCGAACAAGAGGCGCTTGACGCGGTGCTCCTCAGTCTCGACGGCACGCCGAACAAGGGCAACCTCGGCGCAAACGCGATTCTCGGCGTCAGTCTTGCAATCGCGCACGCGGCGGCGGATTCGCAACGCCTCCCGCTCTATCGTTATCTCGGCGGCGTGCACGCGCGCACCTTGCCCGTGCCGATGATGAACATTTTGAACGGCGGCACGCACACGAATTGGCAGTCCACTGATTTCCAGGAATTCATGATCGCGCCGACCGGCGCGCCAACGTTCGCCGAAGCATTGCGTTGGGGTTCCGAAATTTACCAGTCGCTCAAAAAAGTGTTGAAGGACAAAGGGTTGAGCACGAACGTCGGCGATGAGGGCGGCTTTGCGCCCGCGCTCAAATCGAACGCCGAAGCCATCGAAATGATTTTGCAAGCGATTGACAAAGCCGGCTACAAAGCGGGCGAGCAGGTGTTCCTCGCGCTCGATCCTGCCGCGACCGAATTGTTCGACGCGGAGCATGGCAAGTACAACTTGCGAAAAGAAGGCGCGGTGCTGACCGGTGCGGAGATGGTCACGTTCTGGGAATCCTGGGTCAACAAGTATCCGATCATCTCCATCGAGGATGGTCTCGCCGAGGACGATTGGGAAACCTGGGCGCAACTCAACACGCGCATCGGCGACAAGACCCAACTCGTCGGCGACGACCTGTTCGTGACAAACGTCGAACGTTTGCAAAAAGGAATCGCGTGGCGTGTTGCGAATTCAATTCTCATCAAACTGAATCAAATCGGCTCGCTTAGTGAAACGCTCAACGCGATTGAAATGGCGCATCGCGCCGGGTGGACGGCGATGGTGTCGCATCGCTCCGGCGAAACCGAAGACGTAACGATTGCCGACCTCGTCGTCGCGACGAATGCCGGGCAGATCAAGACCGGCGCGCCCGCGCGCAGCGAGCGCGTCGCCAAGTACAATCAACTGCTCCGCATCGAACAAGAACTGGGCGAAGCGGCAGTGTATGCTGGACGCAACGCGTTTAAGAAAATCTAGTTCCCTTAGTTCCCTGATTTCCTTCATTTCCCTTATTTCCATTGAAACCTGGGAAATGAGGGAAATCAGGGAAATCAAACAAAGGAGTTTGACGTGCCTGATTATCGTCCGCGCGGAATGTACTTTGAAGAATTCACCGAAGGTCTCGAAATCCTCACGCAAGGTCGCACGATTACCGAAGCCGACATTGTGAATTTCGCCGGCGTGTCCGGCGATTTCAACCCCATCCACACCGACGCCGAGTACGGCAAGACGACGATGTTCGGCGAACGCATCGCGCACGGTTTGCTCGGTTTGTCGGTGGCGAGCGGGCTGGGGATGCAACTCGGTTTTCTTGACGGCACGGTCATCGCGTTTATGGGCTTGGAATGGAAATTCAAAGCGCCGATCAAAATCGGCGACACGATCCACATGACCGCCCGGGTCAAGCAGACCAGAGCGATGGCGAAACTCGGCGGCGGCTTTGTGATTCTCGAAGCCAAGGTGCTCAATCACCGCAACGAAGTGACCCAGCAAGGCGAGTGGACGTTGCTGATGAAAAGTAAAGGATGAAGGATGGAGGCGGAAGGATGAACGGTTCTGTTTGCCCGGTTTTCATCCTTCATCCTTCCGCCTTTGATTCTATGAACGCGATGCTTTTACGCGCACCACGTGCGGTGAACGCGAACCCACTCGAATTCGCGCAAGTCGAAACGCCGACGCCGCGCGCGAATGAAATCCAGATCGCGGTGCGCGTGTGCGGCGTGTGTCACACCGATCTGCACACCGTCGAAGGTGAAATCCCAACTTACCAATTACCAATTATTCCTGGGCATCAGATCGTCGGTATCGTAAAACAACTTGGGCAAGATGTTACGCGATTCAAACTCGGCGACCGCGTGGGCGTACCGTGGCTCTACGCGACGGACGGTGTGTGCGAGTTTTGCGCGCGCGGCGAGGAGAACCTGTGCGAGGGCGCGCGGTTCACCGGCTTGCACGCGGATGGCGGGTACGCCGAGTTTTGTGTCGTCAACGAAAACTTTGCGTACAACATTCCGGCGGTGTTCACGGACGCGCAAGCCGCGCCTCTGCTCTGCGGCGGTGTCATCGGGTACCGCGCGTTGCGCGTGTGCGGAGTGAAGCCGGGCGAGCGAGTCGGCTTGTATGGATTTGGTTCGAGCGCGCACATCGTCATCCAAATCGCGCGGCGCTGGGATTGCGATGTGTACGTGTTCACGCGCAGCGACGAGCATCGTGCGCTCGCGCGCGCGCTGGGCGCAACCTGGGTCGGGCGCGCGGAAGACACACCGCCCAAGTTGTTAGATCGCGCTATCGTGTTCGCGCCGGTGGGCGAATTGATCGTTCAAGCATTGCGCGTATTGCGAAAAGGCGGTACGGTCGCGCACGCAGGCATTTACAGTTCGCCGATTCCGCAATTCGATTATGATTTGTTGTACCACGAGCGCACCGTGCGTAGTGTCGCCAACAGCACGCGGCGCGATGTGGAGGAATTGCTGAACATCGCGGCGGAAATTCCGGTTCGCACCGAGATTGAAACATTTCCTTTGCACGAAGCGAATCGCGTTCTGCAAATGTTGAAGGCGAGTCAGATTCGCGGCGCGGCGGTGTTGGAGATTGGAAGTTAGAAATTGGAAGTTGGAGGTTGGATGGACGTTGCGTACTTTCAATTTCTGTACGACTATAATTATTGGGCGAACGGACGCCTGTTGCGCGCGGCAGAAGGTATCAGCGACGCGCAGTTTATCGCGCCGACCGCGCACAGCCATGGCAGTTTACGCGGCACGCTCGCGCATACGATGATGGCGGAATGGATCTGGCTCTCGCGCTGGCAAGGTGTTTCGCCGACTGCTCTCATTCGCGAAGAGGAATTCCCGACGCTCGCCGCGCTCATCGCGCGTTGGCGCGATGAGGAAACCAAACTGCGCGCGTTTCTCAGCGGGCTGACCGACGCGGATTTAACGCGCGTGATTCATTACACCAACACGCGCGGGCAGGCGTTCGCGCGACCATTGTGGGAGATGCTCGCGCATGTCGTCAATCACGGCACGCAACATCGCGCTGAAGCATCCGCGATGCTCACCGCGCTCGGTCGTTCGCCGGGCGATTGGGATTTCATCTACTTTGCCGACGAACGCAGCGATTTCTCGCTTCGCTCGAAATGACAAAGCAACGATCAGAACCAAATCATAAATCATCAATCCAAAATCCAAAATTTCCACGGGAGGCGTAATGGCACAAGAACGATGGGCACTCATTCTCGGCGCATCGAGCGGGTTTGGCGCGGCATGTTCGCGCGCGCTTGCCGAAGCCGGGTTCAACATTTTCGGCGCGCACTTTGATCTCAAGACGACGCTACCGCGCGCGTTGCAGGTAAAAGCCGACATCGAAGCGAAAGGGCGCACGGCAATGTTCTTCAACAAGAACATCGCCGATGATCGCAATCGCGCCGAGATCATTGCAAAGATCAAAGAGTACTTTGCCAGCGTGGGCGGCGGTTCGATTGAATGCGTCCTGCATTCGGTCGCGTTCGGCAACCTGAAACCGTACATCGCCGACAAGCCGGACGACGCGGTGGATCGCAAAGCGATGGAGATGACGCTCGACGTGATGGCGAACTCGCTCGTCTACTGGACGCAAGACCTGGTGCGCGCGGGCTTGCTCGGCAAAGGATCGAAAGTTTTTTCGATGACGAGTTCCGGTTCGCATCGTGTAATTTCCGGCTACGGTCCGGTCTCGGCGGCAAAAGCCGCGCTCGAATCGCACACGCGCCAACTCGCGCTCGAACTTGCGCCGCGCGGCATCAGCGTGAACACGTTCCAAGCCGGCGTCACCGATACGCCCGCATTCCGCATGATTCCCGGACACGATCAAGTGAAACAGCACATCATGCGACTGCATCCCGACGGACGAATGACCCAACCCGAAGATGTCGCGCAAACACTCGTCGCGTTGATGGACCCGCGCATCCAATGGATGACCGGCACCGTCATCCGCGTAGACGGCGGCGAAGACAATATCTGATCCAGGCAACCTTCGCAAGGTTTTTTCGCCAAACCCGAAGGGTCACTCCGACCCTTCGGGTTTTTCTTTTGTTTCTACTTGACTCGCGTGCGCAACGGTGCTATAAGTTGCGCGAACATTCCGCGCGATGTGGTCGCGCGGTATTTCTGTTCTGAACGGCGGTGGCGCGATGGCATACCTGAGCGAACTCATCGGACGCGAGGTGCGCGATACGAAAGGCACGCTGATCGGCGTGCTCAACGATTTGCTCATCGGACCCGACAACGAGAACGAACCGTACCCGCGCGTCGTCGCGCTGGCGGTCAAACGCAACGGCGGCGAGCCGTCCTTGTTACCCTGGGAAGGCGCGGAAGACCTCGCGGGAAGTAAAATTATTCTGCAAAAACCTCCCTCCATGTCGTACACTCCGAAAGGCACCGAAGTTTACCTCAACCGCGACGTCCTCGACAAGCAAGTGATTGACACGAACGGCTTTCGCGTCGTGCGTGTCAATGATCTCGAACTCGCGCGCATCGGCAACGATTATCGCTTGGTCAATGTGGACGTGGGCGGACGCGGGCTTTTGCGCCGGCTCGGTTGGGAAGACCTTTCCGAACGCGTCGTCGGACTCGTTCGCCGCGAACTGCCCTCGCGCGCGATCGCGTGGACCGACCTGGGTTTCATTCCGCGCGGCGATCTCCAAGTGCGCGTGGCGCGCACCAAACTCAAAGAACTGCACGCGGCAGATATCGCGGAAATTTTGGAGGACATGCGTCCGCGCGACGCGGGCGCGGTGATGCGCGATCTGTCCGACGAAAAAGTCGCGGACGTGATGGAAGAACTCGAACCCGAGTTCCAAGCCGAGGTGCTCGAAACATTTACGAACGAACGCGCGGCGGACATTGTCGAAGAGATGGAGCCGGACGCGGCGGCGGACGTGTTGCAAGAGATGGAAGAGGATCGCCGCGAACAAGTGTTGAACTTGATGGAGCCGGACGAAAAAGCCGAGGTCAAGGAATTGCTCGCGCACCCCGAAAACACCGCCGGCGGTCTCATGACGACCAAGTACGTCACCGTGCCGCCCGGGATCACCGTCGCCCAGGCATTGCAACATTTGCGCGAGATCGCCGCGGCAAAGGAAGCCGAAACAATTTACTATGTCTATGTCGTAGACGTCGAAGAACATTTGCTGGGTGTTTTTTCGTTGAGCGATCTCGTGCTCACACCGCCGGAGCAACGCGTGGACGATATTATGCACCGCCGCCCCATTCGGATGCAACTCGATACCGCGCCGTCCGAAGTGCTCGAAGCGATGACGCGGTATAACTTGCTCGCGCTGCCAGTCGTGGACGCGGATAATCGCTTGCA
This sequence comes from Chloroflexota bacterium, assembly GCA_016219275.1. Taxonomy (NCBI): domain Bacteria; kingdom Bacillati; phylum Chloroflexota; species Chloroflexota bacterium. Next base: position 31,183 of record JACRBM010000084.1, on the reverse strand, counting down.
GGGAATCGTCACGGCGGAAGACGCGCTTCAAATGATTCTGCCGAGCGAATGGAAAATCAAATTACCGCGGCTGTTCAAATGAAATTCTGGAAACGGATCCCCAACAAAAAGTTTTTGGCGTTCCTCGCGATCATGGGACCGGGCTTGGTCACTTCGACCGCCGACAACGACGCGGGCGGCATCGCAACGTACGCGACGGTCGGCGCGGCGTACGGCTATCAGATGCTCTGGATTCTCCTGCTCATCACGATCTCGCTCGCGGTTGTGCAGGAAATGATCGCGCGCATGGGCGTCGTCACGGGCAAGGGCTTGAGCGATTTGATTCGCGAAGAGTTCGGCGTCAAGACGACTGCATTTGCGATGCTAACACTACTCGTCGCGAATGTCGCGACGACGATCGCGGAATTCGCCGGCATCGCCGCGGCGAGCGAACTGCTCGGCATCCCCAAATGGATCGCGGTACTGCTGTCGGCGTTGTTCGTGTGGTTCATCGTCGTGCGCGGCAATTACAAACGCGCGGAAAAAATTTTCCTCGCGCTCTCGCTCGTGTTCATCGCGTACGTGTTTGCTGGATTTCTCGCCAAGCCAGACTGGGGGGATGTCGCGCGCGGATTGGTCACACCGACCATCGTGCCCGAAACGAAATTCTTCCTGCTCTTCATCGCGACCGTCGGCACGACAATTACACCGTGGATGCAATTTTACCTGCAAGGTTCGATTGTGGACAAGGGGCTTAAGGTCGAGGAATATGCGTACGCGCGCGCGGACGTATTGTTCGGCGCGTTGGTCACCGATTTCTTTTCGTTCTTTATGATCGTGGCAACCGGCGCGACGTTGTACGTCAGCGGCAATCGCGTGATTGATTCTGCCGCGCAAGCCGCCGCGGCGCTCGTGCCGATTGCTGGCGAACTTGCCGGCGAGATGTTCGCGCTCGGCTTACTCGGCGCGTCATTACTTGCCGCGAGCATCTTGCCGCTTTCGACCGCGTACGCGGTCTGCGAGGCGTTCGGCTGGGAGCGCGGCGTAAATCAAACCTGGGAAGATGCGCCGGTTTTCTACGGACTCTACACCGGCATGATCGTGATCGGCGCGGCGGTCGCGCTAATTCCCGATGTGCCGCTCATTACTTTGCTGCTCGCGTCGCAAACAGTCAATGGCATTCTGTTGCCGGTGATTTTGGTCTTGATGCTCCGACTTGCGAATATCAAACGTTTGATGGGCAAGTATGCCAACTCGCGTCTGGCGAATATTATCGGGTGGGGTACCGCCCTCATCGTCATCGCCGCGACGATTGTGTTGTTGGTCAGCACGGCGCTGGGATTCTAGAGGCACCCATTCTCGATTATCTTCACCCGCTCATTCTTCCTACGCCATACCCGGTCGGTCCGATCAACGTCTTTCTCGTCGAGGACGACGAACTCACGTTGATTGACACCGGACCAAAAGACGCGCCGACGATTATCGCGCTCCGCGAGCAACTTGCCGCGCATGGATTCGCGTTCAAAGATATTCGCCGCGTGATCGTCACGCACGCGCACGTGGATCACTTTGGACTCGCCGGGCAGATCGTCGCCGAGTCCGGCGCGCGCGTGTACGCGCACGCGCGCAATCGCTGGTGGCTTACCGATTCCGCGCGCGAGTGGGAACGGCGGTACGATTTTTACTGCGACACCTTCACACGGCACGGCGCGCCGCGCGAATTGGCGGAACGCGTCGCGACAGGCATGCGTCGCCTCGCGCAACACGCGGACACGATTCCCACCGAAGAATTCGTCGCGCTCGACGACGGCGACACGCTAACCCTGGGACGCGACACGTGGCGCGTCGTGTTCGCGCCGGGGCACGCCAGCGGCTTGATTTGTCTCTACGAATCCGCCTCGCGCACATTGCTATCGAGCGATCACATCTTGCGCGACATTACGTCGAATCCGGTGCTCGAACCGCCGGCACGCGGCGAGACGGAACGCCCGCGCGCGCTTGCTGATTATGTCGCTTCGATGCAAAAGGTCGCGCGGCTCGACGTGCGGATCGCGCTCCCTTCGCACGGTGAACCGGTGTACGATATTGGCGCGCTCGTCGCAGCGCGGCTCGCGTTCCATCGCGCGCGGCTCGATCACATCGAAGCGCAAATCGAGTGTTGCGCGCAGACTGGCTGGGAATTGTGTAACCTGCTCTTTCCCGATTTGAAATCGTTCGACATTTTCCTGGGTCTATCCGAAATCATCGGACATCTCGACATTCTCGAAAGCGCGGGGCGCATCCGGCGCGACGAGTCATCGGACGTGATTCATTACGCGCGAACTGGCGCACAATAAAAAAACGAGGTCGGATGATTCCGACCTCGTACAAAAAGATACCAGGTTTCTTCAAGAAACCTGGTATTTCTTTTTTAGTTGCACACCGAGAAATTGTAGTAGAGCGGCGCGCCTTTGACGGTCATGAACGGCACTGCGATTTCATTGTCGCCGGTATAGTACGGCACCGCCGTGTATTCACAACGACCTGGTCCGAAATTCGCGTGCGGCGGCGTCGTGATTTCCACTGACGCGCCGGCGGCAACATTCGTATCTTGCTTGAGCGATTCGCCGTACGAATTGCGGTACGCCCTATCGCCGGTGCATTGTTCCGGACATTGGAAAATGCGGACAAACCATTTCTTAAACGCCTGAGTTCCGCCGGTGTTGTTAAAGAACGTCGCTTTGAAACCAACTTGAATCTTGTCGGTGCCGCCGATGCTGATCTTGGCTGGATTGGTTTCCAACTTGGTGATGTAAACTCCCGGCGCGACCGCGGGCGTTGGCGAGGCGGCAACGCCGGCTTTCGTCGGCACGGCGGTCACTTTGGTGGCGGGTGTGCCGGCGGGACGACGCGTCGCCGTTGCAGTCGCCGCGAGCGTCGGCGTAATCGTCGGCGCGGCGATGATGGTCGGTGAAGGCAACAAGGTCGGCGCATCGGTCGGACGTACGGTCGGCACGACCACGAGAGCCGTGGGCGAAGTGACCGCCACACGTGTTGGCGTGCGTGCGCCCTGCGCGGCCGGATTGAATGCGCCGGTCGCCCACAACACACCAACCGCGAGCAAAATCACGACGACCGCGACGCCGGCAATAATGCCAATCAACACCGGCATCGGCAAGCCACCCTCGCGCCCAGCGGGCTTGGACGAAAAGAGGCGCGTCGGCGCAACACTCGCACGTCCTGGTTTTTTCTCGCCGTTTGCCGGGCTATTCATCCCAGCAGATGCCGTTTCGAGCGGCAACGGAGCCGCTTCGGCGGGTGGCGGCGGGGGGGGAATTGGCGCCGTCTCGGCGGGGGGCTTGGCTTTGTTCCATTTTTGACCGTCGTGCATATACCATTCACCGGTTTGCACGCCGATCTGCCACCATCTGCCCTGCGGGTCTTGCATTTTGAGTTTGCCGACTTGCGCTTCAAAATCGGCGTCGCTCAACTTGCCGGCGGCATGTTGGACTTTAAGATCTTTGTAAGTTCGTTCGGCTTCTTGGAATGTCATCTCGACTTTACCTCCGGATTATTGTGCAACAATCATTGCAATTGCGTGTTCACGCGTGTGAGACAAACTGACCGCAAAATGCTGAACTCCAAGCTCCGTCGCGCGTTGAGCCGCGCGCCCCGTCAATTCGACTGACGGCTGACCGCGTGCGCCGGATACGATTTCAATTTCGCGCCACGCGACGCCATCAGGATGTTGGATGCCGACGCCTAACGCTTTGCTCACTGCCTCTTTCGCGGCAAAGCGCGCCGCGAGTTGAGGTGGGCGTCCCGCGCAGTACGCCAACTCGCTCGCGGTGAATACGCGCGTAAGAAATCGCTCTCCATACCGCGCGATGGAATCTTGGATGCGATTTACTTCGATCAGATCAATCCCGGTCGTCAACATCAATTTCGTCCGATAAACGATTTACGCGGCAAGCGGAATCACATAGAACAATACGGCAAAGAAATGTAGAACGCTACCCGCGAGCACAAACAGGTGCCAGACCGCGTGGTGATAGCGCAAACGTCGCCACACATAGAAAACACAACCCAGCGTGTAAACTAATCCCCCGGCAAACAGCAACACCAATCCACCCAACGAGACTGATTCGACCAGCGGCTGAATTCCCACGACTGCCAACCACCCCATCGCCACGTACAAACCAACCGTCAAGAACGCTTTCTGGCGCATCAAACAACTTTGCGCGACGATCCCGCCAATCGCCAGCGTCCACACCGCGACCAGCAACGACCAGCCCCAGGGTCCGCGCAGGTTGACCAACGCGAACGGTGTGTACGTGCCGGCGATCAGCAAAAAAATCGCGGAATGATCAATCACGCGCAAAACGGCTTTGGCGCGCGGCAGCGGAATGCTGTGATACAAGGTAGACGCCGTGTACAAAACGATCTGCATCGCGCCGTAAATACTGCACCCGACAATGTGCCACACACTTCCAAACACGCTCGCAAACGCGGTCAGGATCGCCAAGCCGGCGATGGAGAGGACGATGCCTAATCCGTGCGTAATGCTGTTGGCGATTTCCTCGCCCACCGAATAGTACGGCAGAATAGTTCGCGAATTCATGTGCCCGCTCTATGCCTCGTAGCCGCGCCCGATGCCGCGATACTCGAATCCCAACGCGCGCATATGCGCCGGCTCGTAAATGTTGCGACCATCAATGAATACGGGACGTTTCATCGAAGCGACGACGCGTTGCCAATCCATTTGCTTGAACTCGTTCCAATGCGTCACCAACACCAACGCTTCGGCACTTTCCGCCGCGGCGTACGCGTCCTCGCAGAACGTCACATTCTTGAGCACGCATTTCGCGTTCGGCATCGCGACCGGATCGTAGGCGCGTACGTTCGCGCCTTCGTTCTGCAGGTAATGGATAATGTCGAGCGCGGGCGCTTCGCGCACATCGTCCGTGTTCGGCTTGAACGCTAGCCCCCACACGGTGATCGTCTTGCCGCGCAACGCGCCGAGTTGTTCGCGCAGTTTCGCGAGCACCTGCCGGCGCATATCGCGATTGATGTCCATCACCGAACGCAACAACTGCGGGTGACATCCGTTGACCTCTGCCATCCAGGTGAGCGCCTTGACGTCTTTGGGAAAGCATGAACCACCGTAACCCACGCCGGCGTCGAGAAACGCGCGCCCGATGCGCCGATCCATCCCCATGCCCGCCGCCACTTCTTTTACATCCGCACCCATTTTTTCGCAAATCGTCGCGATCTCGTTGATGAACGAAATGCGCGTCGCGAGGAACGCGTTCGAGGCGTACTTGATCATTTCGGCGGTGCGCAGATCGGTCGTCATGATCGTGCAACGCAACGGCAAATAGAGTTGCGCGACCTTGTCCACCGCTTCGCGATTCGTGCCGCCGAGCACCACACGGTCAGGTTGTTGGAAATCGTGGACCGCCGTGCCTTCCGCCAGAAATTCCGGATTGGAAACAATATCGAAATCCACGCCCGGTGTTTTGCCGCGTTCCTGCAAAATCTCCGCGACGGCATCGCCGGTGCCAACGGGCACGGTGCTCTTGTTGATGAGGATCGCGTAATTCGCCAACACGTCGGCGATGCTCTCCGCCGCCATGCGGACGTACTGCAAGTCGGCTTCGCCGTCCGGACTGGGTGGGGTGTTGACCGCGACGAAAATAAAATCCGCGCCGAGAATCGCTTCGGGGTAACTTGTGGTAAAGCGCAAACGCTTTGCTGCGACATTGCGCGCGACGACTTCTTCCAGACCTGGCTCGTAGATTGGCATCTCGCCGCGTTGGAGCTTGGCGATTTTTTCTTCGGCAATATCGAGACAGATGACTTGATTGCCCAGGTCGGCAAAACACGCGCCAGTCACCAAGCCGACATAGCCCGTACCGATAACGCAGATTCGACGCATTCCCACCTTTCTCTGCCAAACATTCGGCGCTATCATACCACAAGACGCGGCAAGCCGCAAACGCATCCAGGCGATGGGGAGGATGGTTTCGTAAGGGCGAGGCATTTGCGCCACATGCAGCGATGAGCGAGTTGACTTGCCATTAGTTAGTCACTACGCGTTCGAATTGCATTTTGCAAATGCCTCGCCCCTACCAGGGTTGGAACATCACATTCGTCAACCAAATCTGCGCGAGCAAGACGAGGATGAGCAAACCAAACCCGACGATATAATTTCGCCGCGTCATTTTGCGCGTGAGCGACGCGTCCGCTTCGCCGTTCGCGATGCCGCGCGCGAATTCACCCGGCGCAAGCCAGCGACGCAGAATCGGCTTGCCGACGTACTCGTTTCGCAAACGCGGCAAGCGCGCACCCGTCAAGCGCGCCTCTTCCCAGGTATTGCCTTCGCGATTCGCGCAATCGTCCGGCGGACAACCGATCACGCGCACCTCGCGCGCGCCCGCAGCGAGGATGCGTCCGATCAAATCGGGACTCGCCGCGGCGACACACGGCAACGCGATGACCGTCGCGTGCGCGCGCGTCACATCGGCGTGCGCGGTGTGTCGTTCGCACGTCACCACCACGCGCAGATCGTCGTTCTGCACCTGGGCGCGTGCGACGCGCGCCAACACAGTCTGCCACAACGGGTCCACCGTGCCTGCACCCAGCGACACTGCGCGCACATCGCACGAGCCAATGCAAATGCCGCACGAAACGCACAGGTCGGGATTTTCGATCGCAATAAATTTATGCGGCTTGCCGTCCGTGCGCGGCGTCATCGTGATCGCGCGGTACGGACAATCGAGCGCGCACTTGGTACACCCCGTGCAACGCGCCTTGTCAATCACGACACGCGGCGATGTTTCTTCGCGCGGCAAGAGCCAGGGCAAGAGCGCCAGCCCGCCGAGCAACGCGAGCGAGCCGAGCCACAACCAGGGTGAGTTGAACGTCGCGCTGAACGCGCCGGGAAGGTAGAACAGATAGAGCAAATCAATCGGAAATGCGTCGGGCGCGCGATTCAAATCGGCTTTGGGCAACATGCCAACCGGCACGAGAACAGAGACAACCAGGATAACAATCGTCGCGCCGACCATCCAGTACCGGCTCGCAATCCATTTGGGACGATTGAGTCGCGCGAGGTGCGTCCACACCGCGACGCCGATCAACACCGATAGCGCGAGGTGAGCCACCAGTACGATCATCACAAAAATCCAACTGTTGCCTTTTTGATTGACCGCGAGCAAATTCATCACCGAGTACGATCCGCGTTGCAACATCTTGTCGAACGCGATCGTGATCGCGAGTGCGCGTTCATCCCAGACGAGTTGATAACCGGTGACACCAGCCAGCCAGATCGGCAACAGCATCGCGATACCCGATGCCCACGCGAGCCACCGCGCTCCGCGCCAGCGATTCATCACGAACAGACGCCACGCGTGAATGAGCGCGACGACGATCAACGCGTCGGACGCGTAACGATGCGCCGCGCGCACGACGCGCGCGAGCGGCTGACTTTCGACGCGCGCGATGAACACGTACGACGAATCGAACCCGACCTGGAAAAACATAACGAGGAACAAGCCGGTGAGAGAAATCACGCCGAACAAAAACACCGCGATGGGACCGGTGTAATAAAACGGATTCATCTGCGGCGCGCCGACCCAACGCGTCACCGGCGCTTCGATCCACAACATCGCGCGTTCGAGCCAGCGCAGTATCGCGTGGCGGCGCGGCATCCAGATGGGTTGCTCCGCCGTCTCAGCGGACACCACCACGCTCAATTCTGGCGCGGTCTCTTCCGCCTCTTCGACGACCACCGGCGCGCAATCCTTGGTTGGATCCGCGCCCGGCAAAACATCTTTCGATTGATCCAAAATATCCTCGTTAAACGCGTGTAGAGACGTTGCACGCTTTGCGAACGTCTCTACACGTTTTCACACCGACGATCCGAAAATTATTTTTGCCAAGTCCGCAAGAACGCGATGGCGTCCGCCAGCTGTTCCTCGGTCAGTTTGCCTTCAAAACTCCGCATCGCCGTGCCTTGGCGTCCGTTCAACGCAAGCATCAGCACTTCGGCGTTCGTGCTTTTTTGCATGAACTCGTTCGGCTTGAGTTTGCGTCCCACGCCGCCTTGTCCCTCCGAACCGTGACACCCGGCGCACGCGTCGTTGTACACTTTTTTGCCTTTGGTCGCGTTGCCGATGGGCCACTCGTCGCGTAGTGTCTTCAAGTCTTTGAGCGCCTGATCCGGATTTTTTTCGATGAGCGCGATGAGCGGATCGAATTTGGCGAGCGCCGGACCGAACGCTCCCGACTTGGCGCGTTTCAAATAAAAGAGCGCATCCGGCGCGTCGCGCTGATCGAGCGAGTACAACGCCGATTCAAGCAAATCGGCGACGGTCGTGTCAGGCAATACGCGTTCGCCGGTGCGCCATGCGCCGAACAACGCGACGAGGTCTTCGATTTGATTGGGCGAGAGCACAGTGCCCCAGGTCGGCATCCCTTTCGCCGGGCGACCATTCGCAATCGTCTGGCGATACCAGGTGTCGTTAAGACTCTTGAGACGCGTGGAGTTGTTCAACGCGAGCGCGGTCGCGCCTTTGCCTTCTTCGCCATGACAGAGCGAGCAGGTGCTCGCGAACAAGGTCGCACCGCGCGAGGCGCTCGGTTTGAAATCGGTCGCAATCACTGGCGCGTTGGGTTCCCAGGCGCGCAGAAACGAGACGACGTAACGAACGTCTTCGTCGGTGAACGGACCACCGTTCGCTTGCGCCCACGCGGGCATCGTCGTGTTCGGACGCCCGGCGCGAATCGTTTCGACGAGCACTTCGTCGGACGCGTTCGCTAACAGCGCTTTGTTGTTGAGCGCGGGACCAACCCCGCCTTCGCCGCGCGTGCCGTGGCACGACGTGCAGTTGTCCACGTACAATTCGCGTCCGCGCGTCAAACTGATCTTGTTCAACGCTTTGCCGGCGGCGGCAATCCGGTCTGGCTCGGTCAACCACGCGAATCCCAGCGCGATGATGAGCAAGACTGTTAGCCCCAAGCCAATCCACATGTATCGTTCGTAATTTTCATTTTGCATAGTTGATGTCCTTGTTCAGCCACTGTCATTGCGAGGAGGCGGTTTTTGCTGACGAAGCAATCTACCCCCTCCCAACCCTCCCCTTACGAAGGGGAGGGCTAGGATGGGGTTGAGGGTTGCTTCGCCGCTACGCGGCTCGCAATGACACGTTCGTTCACGCTTTCGTCGTCTGACTCGGGTCAAACTTGGCGCGCTGGACTGGGTTGCCGGTATCCACATACACTTCGCCGTCCTTGATCGTCACCGGAAAAATATCGAGCGGACGCGGCGCGGGACCACCGGTCACTTGCCCGGTCTTGTCAAAGATGGACCCATGACACGGGCAATGAAATTGTTTTTCGTCCTCAATCCAGGGCACACTGCAACCCAGGTGCGTGCATTTTTGCCACATCGCGAGGAAACTTGCGTTCTCCAAACGATACAGGAAAAAGCGCCCGGCTTTGATCAGATTGACACTGCCGGGTGCGAACTCGGCAACCTTGCCCGCGCGCACGACGCCGCCAAAACCACTCGTGCTCACTGGTTGCACGAAACGGAGCAGCGCGGCGATCATTTGCCCGCCCAACAACGCGAGCGAACCAGCCCAGGCAATTCCTAAGAATTGACGACGATTGATCCCAGATTTTTTCGGATGTGTCACATTCACAGTCATCGTGGGTATCCCCTCATTAAATAGACTAGGAAACGTGCAGACAGAGAGACGAGTTTGGTTGTTTCCTTGTTTACCCCAAATACCTTCGCCAGAATCCAGGTTTCTTCGAGAAACCTGGATTCTATTCTGCTCTCAGAAATTGTTCAGCGGATCGTAACCGCCCGGCATATCCCACGGCAGGTACAACTTGAAGCCAGGTCCGCGGAACAAAAAGCCGGTAATCGTCAACACGACCGCCGTGATAAAGAGCATCGTAAATAACGCGAGCAACAACTCGCGCGCGTCGCCGCCGCCGCGTTGAGTCCGCCACACGACGACCGCCGGGATCGCTGAGAGCACGAACATGATCAGAAACGGCAGAATCGCTTGCGCGACCTCTGCCGGCAGCGCGTCGCGCAACAATTCGCGCAACGGAAACGCGTTATCCACCAGGACATAGATCGGCATGATCACGAGCGCGTAAAGCGCGGTGAACAGCACGATGCGTTTTGCACGAGCATCCCCGAACCATGTCCCCGCGCCGGCGCGTTGATTGTCGAGGTACGGAATCGCGATCAAGAACAGCACGGCGATGGTCGGGATGAGCACGCCGGCAACGGTGGGGTGCATGTGCTCGAGCAATTCTTGTAAACCCATAAAATACCACGGCGCTTTCGCCGGGTCGGTCGTGACGAGCGGGTTTGCCAATTCTTCGAGCGGCGCGTTTTTGAACAGCGAAATCGCCATCAACACGACGCTGACGCCTAACAAGATCAACGTTTCTAAAATCGCGACGATGGGAAACGCGAACAAGGTATTGTCGGGACCCTTGTCTGCCATCGTCGTCGGCGCGCCGCGCACGACTTCGACGAGACTGTAGGTTTTCGTGCCGACTTTTGCAAAAGGTTCAAGTTGTGTATCTGACATTGCTATCTCCGTTTACTGGTGCAATAGTGCGTTAGTGCGTTGGTGCGATAGTCTTCAGTAAGAGGAGTAACTATCGCACTATCGTACTATCCAACTATCGCACTATTGCTCGTTCGCCGCCAAGCCGCCATCTTTCCGCACGCGCCAGATGTGCAGTGAGATGAGCAAGAACAATAGCGCGGGAATCACCATAATGTGCAACGCGTAAAAACGCGTCAACGCTTCTTGCCCCACTTCGGGACCGCCGAGCAAAATGCGTTTGACGGTCGAACCCATGACCGGTTCGTACGCGGCGATGCTCGTGCCGACCGTGATCGCCCAGAACGAAAGTTGATCCCAGGGCAAGAGATAGCCGGTGAAACTCGCACCGAGCGTGAGGATGAGCAGCACAACGCCGACGACCCAGTTGAATTCGCGCGGTGGTTTGTACGCGCCGGTGTAAAACACGCGCGCCATGTGCAGCACTGCCGCGAGCACCATCAGGTGCGCGCCCCAGCGATGCAAGTTGCGGAGCATCTGTCCGAACGGCACGCCGGTTTGGAGTTCCACAATATCCACGTACGCGCGCTCGACCGAAGGCACATAGTAGAACATCAACAAGATGCCAGTCAACGCCAAGGTCAGAAACAAAACTGTCGTGATAATTCCCAGCCCCAGCGAATAGGTCGCTCTGAGACTCTTGAGATTCACCTTGACCGGATGCAAATGGAAAAAGAGATTCGTCGTCATCACCAGCGAACGGTCAAGTGGATTGTCGGGCAAGCCGTGGCGAAAGAATGACCGCCAGACGCGCGAGCGAGTTACAAAATCTACAAATGAAGCCATGAATGCTACTCCTGTGTCAGTAGTGAACAGTGAACAGTAAACAGTAAACAGTCTACTGTTCACTGTATACTGGTTACTGATAACTGAGAACTTCCTTAAACCGAAACGCTTCCATCGTAATCGCATCGGTCGGACAGCGTTCGGCGCAGAGCGCGCAGCGCGTGCAATTCGTGTCGTCCTTGAGCATCACCGCGACCTTGCCTTCGGGCGCGTTCGCCGCGTGCGTCTCGATGACCTGGGTCAGCGTCGCATCGCCTTGAATCTGATCGAGCCGCACAATCTTGAGACAATCCCACGGGCACACGTCCACGCACCCGTTGCACAAAATACATTTTGTTCCGTCAAAGATCGTATTGACACTGCATTCAAGACAACGCAGACCTTGATCCGCGGCTTGCTGCTCCGAGTAACCCAGCTCGATGACCGTGAGACCGGTGCGACGATCCACCGGCAAGCCCGGAATTTTCGTGCGTTCGCGTTTCGTCCAATCGGCAGGCATCGCGTGATTCGGCAACTCCTGCCACTCGGTTTCGACGGTCGTCGTGAGCGCGCGACCCTGGATATGTTCTTCGATGCCGAGCGCGCCGAGGTGTCCATCGCGCACGGCGTGAATGATGAGACGCGGACCGTACGCCACATCGCCGCCGGCGAACACATCCTGCGCCGAAGTTTGCCCGGTCGCCGGGTTGATCTCGACCAGACCGCGCGGCGACATCTTGACATCGTCCGCGCCGCCGAGCGCAGTGAGGTCCGCAGATTGACCAATCGCGAGAATGACCGTATCGCATTCCCAGGTTTTCTCGGTGCCCGGTTTGAACTTGGGGTTGAACCGGCGATTCTCGTCGAACACCGACGCAACCTCGATTGTTTCCAACCCGACGACCTTGCCGTCTTTGCCGAGAATTTTATTCGGACCGAATCGCGGATTGAGTTGGATGCCTTCTTCGAGCGCCTCCTCGATTTCAAAGCGCGAGGCGGGCAACTCGTCCCAGGATTCGAGCGAAATCATTTTCACGTCCGCGACGCCGAGCCGCAACGCGGTGCGCGCGACATCGAGCGCGGTCTTGACGCCTTCCTCTTCTTCTTCGGAACGCGCTTCGGTCTGCCCCAGGTCAGCTTGCTGTTGCGCGGTCGTTTGCCCCAGCCGCAACGCGGTGCGCGCGGCATCCATCGCGACATCGCCGCCGCCGACGACAATCACCCGCTTGCCGAGCGTGACCTTGTAACCCAGGTTGTAATTGAGCAACAAATCCACGGCGGTAATCACGCCGTCGAGGTCTGAACCTTCGATGTTAAGCCGGCGTCCCTGCATCAAACCGAGACCCAGGTACACCGCGTCGTGTTGCTTGCGAATGTCCGCGAGCGAAATATCTTGCCCGACGCGCGTGTTGAAATGAATCGTCACACCCAAGTCGAGGATGGATTGCACTTCGAGGTCCATCGCTTGTTGGTCAATGCGATAGATCGGCACGCCATATCGCATCATGCCGCCGGTCTTCGGACCGGCTTCATAAATCGTGACGTGGTGTCCGAGCAACGCGAGATCGTTCGCCGCCGCGAGCGACGACGGACCCGCGCCGATGATCGCGACCTTGCCGCGTTTGCGTCCCGGCGTCGCGGCGAGCGCGCGCAACGAATCGCGCGACCAGCGCGCCGGGGAATGCACCTGATCGAGACCCGTTCCCGGAAACGTTTTTTCTTTACGCGCCGCGGCTTGCGGCGTGCCTACGCCAATCGCCTCGAGGGGGATAATGCGGCTCGTCTTGTCGCCCTTGCCGGGCAATTGTTGAACCGCTTCGGGTCCGTACCGCTCGGTGAGGACGCGCTTGAGCGGACGAATCGCGACCGGTTCCATATCGGGACCGACCGCGCCGCGCCGACACGCTTTTTCGCACGGCGCGCCGCAAATGCGTCCGCACACTGTCGAAAGTGGGTTCGGTTCGTGCGCGATCGCATAACCCAGTTCAAGTTCGCCGCGCGCGACCGCGGTCACATACGCGCGCGCGTCGGTCAGCACCGGGCACGCGGCTTGGCATTTCACCATCGCGCGCCAGTGCTCTATCGTTGGAACGGTGACGTTGTATTTTGCGTCAGCCATTATCTCTTCCAATCAAGCAGTGCATAGTGCGTATGGCGTAACGCGCGTTACGCCATACGCACTACGCAATACGGTTTTACTTTTCGCTCAACAGATACGCGATCAAATCCGCCATCTCTTGCGCCGAAAGTTCCGCGCTGAATTTCTGGTACATGTCGCCCTTGTTGAAACCTTCGACGACGTACGCATCGGGCTTGGTGATGGATTCCTTGATGTATTCCTCCGCGCTCATGCCCGCGACGCGCGTTGCCGCGCGCGCGCCAGTGCCCTTGGTGTACGGCGCCTTTTCCGCCTTGCCTTCTTTTTCGTCGTACTTGTGGCACGCGACGCATCCTTCCGCAGACTTGGTGCCGATGGTGCTCTTGTTGTAGAGCGCTTTGCCGCGCGCCGCATCGCCCGCGCCCGCCGCGCCACCACCGCCGCCGCCGCACGCGGACAACACCAACGCGGTGATCGCGAGCAACGCAATCAGTAAAACTAATTTACGCATTCTGCTTCTCCTCTTGAACTAAAGTTGCGTAACGCGCCGACATGCCTCGCGCGTTACGCAACCATTATACGCGATTACTTCCAAACATTAAAACCGGGCGAGACCAACTGCACTTGACTAATCAGCGACACGAGGACCGGACCGTACGCGATGACGATCAACACGACCGTGCCGACGAGCCAGGGTTGCCAATTGTTGAGCCACGCGGGAATACCTTCTGGTTGCAACGCTTCGGCAATCGGCATCTCGACCTTGGCAGTTTCTTTGTTCATCATCGTCTTGACGACGACGACCAAGAAGCAGATGAACGAAACGAGCAGGATCGTACCACCGATACCGGTTTCCAAACGCGGGAACAACCAATCGGGCGTGCCATAATTGTCCGTCGCAACGCCGAGCATCGTGCGGCGCGGCGCGCCTAGCAAACCGAGGCGGTGCAAGCCGTTCGACATGAGTCCCATTCCAACAAGCCACAACCACGATTGCGCGCGTGCCCAGCCCGTGCCCCATAACGCTTTGCCGGTCAGGTGCGGCAAGAGCCAGTACAAGATGCCGATGAACGTGAGCGTCACGCCCGTGCCAACGGTCAGGTGCAAGTGACCTGGCACCCACGCTGTGTTGTGAATGACGAGGTTGACGTTGTACGACGCGTTGATGATGCCGCCGATGCCGCCGAATGCAAAGATGATCATCGCGACGGCTTGCGCGGTAAACGATGGTTCGTTCCACGGCAGTTTCAAGATCCAATCGAGCAAACCTTTCGCGCCGCGCGCACGCCCCGCCGTTTCGAGCGACGCCGTGACCGTGAACGCGGTCAACATGCTGGGGAAGAACACGGAGAAGGTCAGGATCGCGTGCAAGTACTTCCAACCTTCCGAGATGCCGGGGTCCACATATTGATGGTGGAAACCGAGCGGCGTTGAAAGCAAGAGGAACAACCAGAACGCAAGACGCGCGAGCGGTTCACTGAACAACTTGCCGCCGGCTTGCTTGGGCAACATGCCGTACCACGACACGTACGCCGGCAACAACCAGAAATAAACCAGCGGATGACCCGTGAACCAGAACAACGTGCGCGCAAGTTGCGCGTCCACGCCCGGCAACAATCCAAGCGACCAGGGCAACAGCATCACCAAGATTTCCGCCGCGATGCCGAGCGTGCAGATTTGCCACAACACGACGGTGATGAGCGACCCTAGCGCGATGAACGGCGTCGTCGCGCCCTTGTTCTCTTTGCGCCACGCCGCCCAGGTCAGCAGCAAACTCCAACCGCTCATCCAACTACCGACGACGACGAGCGTCAAACCAAGATAATAGAACCACGGCGCTTGCATTGGCGGGTACAAGGTGTACAGCACCGACGCCATGTTGAGCAAGAGTGGAATCGCCGCCATCACCAAGCCGACGACCATCACGATGAACGCCGCCCAACTCAGCATGGGATAGACCAGTGCTTTCTTGAGCGTGTAGGTCACGGTCAAGGTGAAAAAACCGGTGATGAAAAACGTCGTCCACACCAACGCGTTCAAAACGCCGTGCAAGGTCAGACCTTGATAATACGATTGCAGACCGACGCTTTGCAACGCGGGATAGAGATTGATGCCCATGTGCTCCAATGCCTGGAGCGGACCAAAGAGCGTGCCGATGGACAACGCCACGATTGCAACCAACATATGCCAACTGGCAATTTTTCGTTCAGCCCCTAAAATCATTTCTCCTCCTTTGGACATGACGACGCGTTATTTCACGGTCAGTTCGCCGAACATGTTTTGGTGACCGACGCCGCAGTACTCGGTGCAGATGAACGGGTACTTGCCGGGAGTCTTGAATGTCGCGGTCATCTTGCTCACTTGCCCGGGCAAAATCTGCACGTTGATGTTCGTGCCTTCCAGTTTAAAGCCGTGTTGAACGTCCACGCTCGTCACGTAGAACGTCACGGTCGAGCCGACGGGTACTTCGAGTTTGTCCGGCACGAATTTCCACGGACTCGACCCCGCGCGAATGTACGCCTCATAGCGATTCGGCGCGAGTTGGCGCAACCCAGGATTGGCAAATCGGCTCGTGGGATCCGTGGCGACCGTATTCGGGTTGACCAGCGCCTCGGGCACCGGCACTTGGACGCCCATCATAAAACCGGAGATGCCCACCGCCGCGGTAAAGACGATCAACACCACAGCCGTCAGCATGATCCAATAGCGTTCGTAAGTGTCAACGTGAATCATCGCGTCATTCCCCTTTCCATCAGAGTCAAAAAGACCCAAGACCACAACACGACGATCGAGAGCGCAAAGATCAGCATGATCGTCAATGTCCCTTTGGGATGTTCTTCTTTCATTTGTCCTCCTCTTAGAATCTTAAATAAATTGCTCGATTGGAATGTGCCCGCGCCGTTGTGGATCACCCCCTTTTATTGCTCACGAATTTCGACATCCACGTTGATCTGCCCCGATTTTTCAAAGACCAGGGTCAGCGGTAGTTTGACTCCAGACTTGAGCTCCACTTTTTTTTCAATGCACATGATGTGCAAGCCGCCGACTTTGAGTTCCACTTGCCCGTTCGCCGGAATGTCCATCGTGCCGCCCGTGACCATTCGCATGCCCATCGCGCCGTTCGCCATCATGTACGACTCGTGCAGTTCGACCGTGCCGCACGCGTTCGATTTCGCGGCAGTCAACTTGTCTGCGACAGAACCAGTGTTGCGAATCATCATGTAGAACGCACCGGCTTGAGCCGTTGCCGGCGAAGGGCGCCCCCACACACCTTCGACCGCGATTTTTGGCGCGGCAGGCGTGGGACTGGCACAGCCAACCAACCACAACACTACAACACTCACCACCAACATCACGCGTTTCATTTCGTTTACCTCGACATCAAGTATTGTAAATCGGACGCCATGTCTTGCGCCGACGTCCCATACGGAAATACGAGTCGCAGGTATCCGTTGCGATCCACGACCATCGTCGTCGCGGTGTGATTCATCAGATAACCGAGCGCGGAATCGCTTTCTTGCTTTTCGTAGTAGATGCCATAGTACGTCGCGATCTGCGCGATTTGATCTTCCGTGCCGGTCAAACCGATGAACGACGGATGAAAGTGCGTCATGTAATTGGCGAGCACGGCTTGCGTATCGCGCGCGGGGTCCACCGTCACCATCACGACTTGCATTTGGTCGCCCTCTTTGCCGAGCAACTTGCGCGCGTTGGCGAGTTCCGCCAATGTCGTCGGGCACACATCCGGGCAAATCGTATAACCGAAATAAAGCAAAACGAACTTGCCGCGAAAATCTTCGAGCGACATGCGTTGTCCCAGGTGACTCATCATCGTAAAGTTTTGCGCCGGGAGCGGCGATTGTAAAACTGCGCCGTGAAACGCGTACGGCGTCAACAAACGTCCGCCGATGAACGCCGTCGCGCCGAGCAGAACCAGCCCGACGACAATCACCGCGATGAGCGTTACCCGTTTCGATTTCATCTCAACCGCTTTCCGCCGACCGCAAGGTCGCGGCGGTCAACAAGATCAAAACGATCCACACAAGATCGGCGAGTAACAAATGCAACAACTGCATCCAGATCGGCACGAGCAAATAAATGTTCAACACGCCCGCGCCTAATTCAATTGCGAACAGGACGACCAACGTCGTCGAGAAACGCCGCGCGTCCGCGTCCATCTTGGATGCGCGCAACGTATTGACGACGAACAACAAATACGCGGCGACGGCAACCGCGATCAGCGGATGCCACACGCGCAAACTGACGAGTAGTTGCCCCGCTGGCGAAAGCGATTCGTAATGTCCAGGTGTGAGCGAGGCGACCGGCAGAACCGTGTCGCCGAGCGCGGTGACTGCGCCCGCCATGCCCATCAACAAAGTGACGAACAATCCAATTCCCAGCATCCACGCGCGCGCGCCTTGCCCGCGCCATCGAATCGCCGCGCCGCCCGATGCCCACCACACCGTCAACGATAGCGCGGCGAGCAGCGAAAACGTAATCAAGAGATGCACCGGCATCACGATGATGCGTCCGAGTGAAATGTCGAACGCGGTCCAGTTGAACAGCACGAGACCCGCGCCGGCGACCGCTTCGGTAATCATCATCGCCATTGAGAACGCCGCGCCAGCGCGCGCCGGATGTCCCGCCGGGAATTCGCGCCGCGCCCACACGAGCATCCCCAGCACCATCAAGAGGGCGAGTCCGCTCGTAACGCGATGCGCGAATTCGATGAGCGTGGCAACCTGGGACGCGGCTGGCACGACCTGATTGTTGCAGAGGGGCCAATGACTGCCGCACCCGGCGCCCGAACCGCTCGCGCGCACATACGCGCCCCACAAGATCACCGCGATGTTGAGGACGAGCACGAACCAGGCATAGTTGCTGAAAGAGGTTGTTTTCATTTCTCTAGAGCCGAAAGCCCAAATTCGGAATTCGGAATTCTGAATTCCGAATTCCGAACTCCGAATTTTGTCTACGGTGGATAACACAAGAACAAGTGCGCGGCTTCGTACGCGTACCGCGCCGCGCCCTCGCTGTTGCGCGCTTCTTGCGCGATCAAGCGAATATCGCGCGCGAGACGGTCGGTCGTCGGCGTCGCCGTTTTGTAGTACGCGCGAATGATGCCCCAGCCATCCACCAACACGAACAACGGATCAAAGGTGAAAGCGCCGTCCGCGTTGCGCGCATAGTACAGACCAAAGCCGCCGCCCAGCGCGTACTTGAGCCGCGTCGCGTCGCCGGTCGCGATGCGCCACACGGACGAATCCGCACCCACTTGCGCGGCGTACGCGTGCAATTTTTCCGGCGTGTCGCGCTCGGGGTCGAACGAAATCGTCACGAGCGAAACCGGAATCCCGTTCGTGTCGGTCGCGCGCAACTCGGTTTGCAACGCGCGAAACACAGAACTCGTTTGCGGACACGGCGCGGCGCAATTCGCGTACGTGAAATTGTACAGCGTGATGCGCCCGCGCAAATCTTCGTTCGTCAAACGCGCGTTATTTTGATCGGTGAGTGAAAAACCAGGTGAAAGTGTGATGCGTGGCAAAACTTGGATTGGGCGCAATGTCGCGAACGCGATGACTGCGATCACCGGCAATGCCGCGAGCGCGTAGAGGAGACGCCAACGACTCATCGCGTCACCTTCTTCGCGCGGCGTTGGCGCGTTTTGCCCTTGATCACGCGCACCAAATCGGAAGCAGTCGGACCCGCCAACTCTTGGCGACTGTGAACGACCATCCGATTTTCGGCGAGCGTGAGATAGATGACCTGAGGCGCGGAAGATGCGGATTGAAATGCCGGCGCGGTATCCGCGTGGTCAACGATCACCGTATCCGGGTGATGCGTCTGGACGAGCGTTTCCGCCTCCGCCCAATCACGCGCCGCGCCGATAATGCAGACGCTCCGCTGTTCACTCAGCAGACGCGTCAACCCATCGAGGAAAAGACCTTGACCAACAAGCAAAACTCGCGATGACATTTGACATGATTGTAACAATCGTCGCGCGAAATGTCATCGCCCAGAGGGGTACACTTTAAGGAAAATGAACTAGCCGGAAGGATTAATCCCGCGCCGCGCCGCCCAGGCGGCGGCTTCGGCGCGACTGCGAACGTGGAGCTTATCGAGGATCGTGCGGAGGTGTGCCTTGACCGTGTGTGGCGATAGCGCAAGTTGCGTCGCGATTTCCTTGTTGCTCAACCCGCGCGCGACGAATTCGAGCACTTCGCGCTCGCGCGCGCTCAACTCGTCGCCGGGAGGCGGACTGTCCGGCTTGGGCGCGCCGGACGCGAATTCGCTGAGAAGCTTGACCGCCATCGCGGGCGCAATCATCGCTTCGCCCGCGGCGACGTGTTGAATCGCCGCGATCAAATCCTGGCTGTTCATGTTCTTGAGGAGATAGCCGCGCGCGCCGGCGCGAATCGCGGCGAAGAGATCGGATTGTTGTTCCGATATGGTGAGCATCACGATGCCCAATTGCGGATGCACATCGTGCAAACGCCGCGCCGCTTCGACGCCGCCCATACCGGGCATGTTCACGTCGAGCAAGACGACATCCGGCTTGAACTCGCCCACGCGCACGAGCGCATCTTCACCGCTGGCAACGGTCGCCACGACGCGCACATCCGGCACGTCGTTCAAGATGCGCGCCAGTCCTTCGCGAAAAAGAAAGTGGTCGTCGGCGATGAGAATTTTCATTCCTGGAATAGTTCGGCAACGTTAATTTCAAAACCGCGCATGACCTGGGATTGCGCGCGTTCAGTCGCGCCCCACTTGCCGATCAACGTGAACGCGCCTTGCTCCAACACAAACACTTCGATGGTCTGCACGCGCGGGTCAACGATCCAATACTCGCGCACGCCCGCGTCTTGGTACGCTTGAAATTTTTCTTGCCGGTCGTACATCCAATTCGACGGTGATAACACTTCGACGATCAAATCGGGCGCGCCTTCGACAAAGTGACCGAAACGCACATCATTGCGTCCCGCCGCAACAAAGAAAATATCCGGCTGCAACGGCACGGATTGCGTCGGCAAACGCACGCCTGTCGGTGCGACTCCGACCAGCCCAAGTTTGTTCGCTTTGGCAAACAGTTTCAATTGAGTTGCCAATTCAAAAGCCGGTTTTTGATGTTTCTCAAAATTGGGTGGCGGTGCCATGTGCAACACTCCGTCAATGATTTCGTAACGATAATCATTCTCCGGCAACTTGAGCCAATCCTCGTACGTCCATTTGCCCTGCTCGGGCAATGGCGTGGACGGAATTGCTGGTGAAGCGAGCGTCGGTGCTTGCGCCATTTCAACCTCCTGCCACCGCATTATACTACAGAATCGCGCGCCGCGCGTATTGGCATCATCACGACGATGCGCGTGCCTTGCCCCGGACCGGTCGCGACCGTCAACGTGCCGCCGAGACTCTGTGCGCGTTCGCGCATCGTCGCCATGCCGTGACTGTGATACACGCGTCCTGGTTGCGCCGCATCGCGAAAACCGCTCCCATCATCCGTCACGCTCAACGCGATCTCGTGCGCGTTCGCGCGCAACGCGACCTGGACTTGGCGCGCGTGCGAATGTTTCCGCACGTTCGTTAACGCTTCCTGCGCGATGCGCAGCAACTGCATCCCCATTTCCGGCGAAACGGTCAAACCCGCTGGCTCGGAGGTAAACGTCGCCGCGATGCCGGTTTGCCGCGCGAACTCGTCCACGTAATCGGTCAAGCGCGCGACGAGTTTATCCGGCTCATCCACGCCGAGACGCAAACCATCAATCGCTTCGCGCACATCCACATACGCGCCGCGAATCGTCTGTTGCATCTCGCTCAATTCGCGCGTCGTCGCATCGTAGCGTTGCGACGCGATCAAGTTTTCCAATCGCTCGGCTTGCAAACTGAGGTAGCCGAGTGTTTGCGCCAAGCCGTCGTGAATTTCGCGCGACAAGCGGTACCGTTCTTCGAGCACGGCGAGTTGATTGACCTGCGCGTACAGTTGCGCGTTACGAATCGCCAACGCGATCTGATGCGCCATCGTCGTCAACATCTCGACGTGATCGTCGGTGAAAGTGCGCGCGTGACGCGAACCCAGGAACATCGCGCCAAAGGTGCGGTTCTCCGCCACGAGCGGCGCGGCGACGACCGACAGCAAATCGTGCGCGTCGCTCGCGACATTCGCGCGCAGAACCGGCGCGCGCGTTTCGTGCGTTTGGTTCGCCAACTGCAAACCGAGTTGAAACCGCGCGTCGGTAAGCGCGTCGCCCAGGTTGCGGCGCGCGCGGCACGTCCACGTTTCCGACGCCTCGTCGAAAAGAAAAATTCCGCCGGCGTGCGCGTCCCAGCCCGCCGCCGCGATGTCGAGCACTTGCGCGGCGAGATCGTTCAATGCTTGCGCGCTTTGCGACGCGCGGTCGAGCGCGTGCAGTGTGCCGACCTGACGCTGACGTTGACGCAAACTATCGAGCGCACTCGCGATCACGCCGCCGAGAATATTGAGCAGACGAATGTAGTCTTCGGGCGGACCGTCCACCGTGGGAAAATACGCGGAGATGATGCCGACGCGTTCTTGATCGCGCACAATCGGCAAGCAAACGAGCGAACCGATACCTTCGGCGCGCGCTTCGTCGTGCAAACCGAGAAACAACGGACAATCGCTCGACGCGTGCGTTTTGAGCGTCGAGCAATCGCGGCAACGCAACATCGAAACGCCTGCGTCCAGACGCGCGCGGAACGCGTGCAAATAGTGATCGCTCAAGCCCCAGGTCACATCGAGTTTGAGGCGGTCGCCGTTATCGTCGAACGTTACGACACTGGACGCGCGCGCGCCGGTCAATTGCACTGCGCCTTGCGCCGCGAGTTCGTACACCGTCTCTTCGTGATTCGCGTCGGTGATGCGTTTGCCAAACTCGTTGAGCGCGAGCAGTTTTTGGTGATTGAATTCGAGTTCGGCGAATGCCGCGCGCAGTTCAGCTTCGACTTGCTCACGGCGCGCGAGCGCGCGCGCCAGCATCGTCATCGTGAACCAGGTCGCGGAGATGCCGGTGAGACTGTACACCAACATCCCCACGGCATCGCGCCAAACTGGGGCAACCTGTAAAATAATCGCGGAGAGAAACAACTCGTGCAACGCCACGAGCGCGAGGACGATCAGTAACGCAACCCAACGCCAACGCATAACTTTGGCGCTCGTCAGTCCCGTGTGTACGAGTCCCGTTACTCGTTCGACTGTAGAGGAAAATACAGACATGCGAAATCCTATACGCGCATTCTACCGAACGCACGAATGTTTGTCAAAGGTAGGGGCGAGGCATTCGCAAATCTGTATTGGCTTGGACGCCGTCTGCATGAGCAAGCTAACTACTCGAACGATCAAGCAGTGGCGAATGCCTCGCCCCTACTCCACATTCCACAAATCAAATCGCTCGTAGCCGTCCGTGATCGCGTAGGTGCGGCGAATGTTTGGCTTGGTCAACGTGGCGCGCTGCGACCACCACAACGGCTCGATGATCGCTTGGTCTTCGATCAACATTTTTTCGGCGGCGCGATACATCGCCCGGCGCTTCGTCGCATCCGTTTCGCGCGCGGCGTTGATCACTTGTTGATCGAACGGCAAGGACACCCAGCGCGTAAAATTGTCCGGCGAATTGGAACGAAACACGTTTGCAAAATTCGCGGCGTCGGGATAGTATGCGCAGTATCCCAGCCGAAAGATCTGCGGCGTATCGTCGCGCAAATTTTGCAGATAACTTTTCCAGTCCAAGCGTGCGACGCGCACCTCGACGTTGAGATTGCTCTTCCACATTTGCGCGATTGTCTCCGCCAACACCACGTGCGTTTCGCTTGTGTTCACCGCGAGCGTGATCGTGCCGAGTTTGCGCCGGTCGTACCCCGACTGACGCAAATACTCGCGCGCTTGGTTGACGTTGAATCCGCTCTGCGCGCCGAGCGTATCCGAAATATCCGGCGACGCGTAAATGCCGGGACGCGTGAACCAGCGCGCCGGTTCGCCGAGATACACGATGGAACTTGTCAACGTCTCGCGATCAATCGCGGCGACAAACGCTTTGCGGACGAGCACGTCCTTGAACGGTTCTTTTGCAACGTTGAAACCGTAATAGTGCGCGCACATGCTCGGTACGATTTGCAACTGCTTGCCAAGGAGCGGGTCTTCGCGCAACTGATTCACGTCGGTCGCGGTGAGCGCGCCGTACGGGTCGAGCGAGTCGAGGTCGCCGTTCTTGTACTCGTCGAGCGCGGTTGCGGTATCCGCGATCATCGCGAAGGAAATGCGCGTCACGGCGACTGATCCCGCATCGTAATAATTGTCATTTTTCCGCAGGATGATTTCGCGATTGTGCGACCACCGCTCGATATAGTACGGTCCGCTCGTCCACAACGTTCCTGGCTCCGTCCACACCGTGCCGCCGGCTTCGATGGATTCGCGCGGCTGGATGCGCGCGAGCCAGGTCGCGAGGAGAGACGGAAAATAACTTGCCGGTCGCGTGAGGATGAAACGCACAGTGGAATCATCTATCGCGCTCACGCCAAGCGCGCCAAACAATCGCTCGAACTCGGCGTCGCTCGTTGTCTGCGGATTCGCGGCGCGCAATTGTTCCGCGCCGCGAATCAACGGTGCGAACGTCATCGCGAAACCGGAACCGACGCGGGGGTCGAACACGCGGCGGACGCTGTACACGACATCGCGCGCGGTGACCGCGCGTTTCTTTTCGACGATGCCGCGCGCCGGCACGTAACGCACCCACACCGCATCCTCGCGCAATTTGAATTCCCAGATGAGACCATCGGCGGAGACCGCCCAGCCGTTCGACAGTCCGTGTTGCGGCGCGCCGGTCGTGGGGTCGAGTTCGACGAGCGATGAAAAAATCATGCGGATGATTTGTTGCGACCCAGGATCGGTCGCGAGCACAGGATCGAGCGTAGGCGGTTCGCTGCCGAGATTGAGACGCAATTCGCGCGCGATGACGGCGGGCGCGGCGCGGCAACCGATCAACACGCTCGCCGCAATCAAAACGAGGAGAACCCGTACGCGTAACATAGTACGTGGATTATAGCATAATGCCGCGTAGCCGCAACCAAAATTATTTGGACGCGGATGAACGCGGATACACGCGGATATTTTTTCTTATCTGCGAAAAGAGGATGATTGTCAAACGCTTGCTTTTGCGCATTCGCGCTCTAAAAAGAATTTTCGATTTTCGGTTTTGGACTTTCGATTGGATGTGCGCAAATCGAAAATCAGAAATCGAAAATCGAAAATGGGTTGTGCCGCATAGGGGGTTCGAACCCCTGATCTCCGCCTTGAGAGGGCGGCGTCCTGGTCCACTAGACGAATGCGGCGTCTGAAAATAACTGGCGCTATTGTATGCGGGATGGGATGGGGTGTCAAATTGAAAAGCAAGGTTAGACGTGATGTAATCTCATCGAGGAGGAAAAAGAAGATTCAAGTGCCGGACTCTAGAATCAAAGTCGGATTGCCAAAAGGTCACGTTATCTCAAACGCTCAATTATGATTTCAGGAGCTAACGATTGAGTGTTGCTTTTCATACCACGCGCCCGCGCTTGATGACCGTCTCGATCGGATTCGCGCCGAAGCGGTACGCGAGGTGGCGATAGTCGGGCACGTTCGCGATAATCACGTCGGCGAGTTTGCCGTTCTCCAATGAGCCAACGCGGTCGGCGATGCCCAGCGACGCGGCGGCGTTGATCGTCGCGGCGGCAATCGCTTCATCGGGCGTGAGTTTGCAGTAGCGACACGCGAGCGCGATGACGAACAGCAGCGACTCGCACCAACAAGTGCCGGGATTGATATCGCTCGCCAGCGCGACCGGCACATTCTCCTCGATGAATGCGCGCCCATCCGCAAAATTGGTTTTCCCCAAACCGAAGGTCGTTCCCGGCAGCAGCACCGCGACCGTATTCGCCTTTGCCATCGCGCGCATATCCTCACGCCGCGTCACCATCAAGTGATCCGCGCTCGCCGCGCCGAGTTCCGCCGCGAGCGATGCCGCGCCCAGGTTGGCGAATTCGTCGGCGTGCACGCGCAAACCGAACCCGAGTTCCTGTGCGCGCGTGAGAATGCGCCGCGTTTGATCGAGCGTGAACGCGCCCTCGTCGCAAAAGACATCGCAAAATATTTTCGATTTGGGGTCCTTCGCTTCGCCCAGGACAGCATTTTCGATTTTCGATTTGGAGACGGCGGGAAGCATCTCCTCGATCACACGCGTGACGTACTCGTCCTCGCGCCCCTTGTATTCTTCGGGCACGACGTGCGCGCCAAGAAAGGTCGGCACGAGGTCGAGGGCGTGCGCGCTATCGAGCGCGGAGATCGCGGTGAGCATTTTCGATTCGGTTTCGAGGTCGAGACCATACCCGGTTTTGACTTCGGCGGTCGTGGTGCCGTGCGCGAGCATCGTGTCGAGCCGTGCGCGCGCTTGTGTGATGAGATCGCCGAGTGATGCGCCGCGCGTCGCGCGCACGGTGTTCATAATTCCGCCGCCGGCTTTTTCCAGGTCGAGGAATGTCGCGCCCTGCAAACGCATTTCGAATTCGTTCGCGCGGTCGCCGGCGAAAACGACGTGCGTGTGCGCGTCGACCAAGCCCGGCAAAACGATCTTGCCACGCGCATCAATCACGCGTGTATTCGCGTCTGCCAGTGCGGAAATGGTGCTCGTCTCGCCGAGTGCGACGATGTGTTCGCCGCTAATCGCCACCGCGCCGTCACGCAGGATATGGAGATCGCCTTGCGTCGCGCCGCGTTTGGGCGCATCGCCGGCGAGCGTGAGAACTTGGGCGGCAGAGTGGATCAGCAAATCAATTGGCATGGCGATTTCCTTTCGACAGAATTAAGACCAAAAGTCAACGGACCTCTCACCGAATTTGCAACCCGCGAACTTTATAGTTTGGATGGAAGACAGATCAGCGCGGCGCTCTGCCAGAGATTATACGAAAAAAAACGGTCTGGTCAATCGTCCGAAATTGCATACTACAATTGCAATCCAAGTGCAGTTATGCTATAATGGTACCAGAGTACCACCTTGCCTCCGTAATGACATTGAGGTCCGATGAAGGCGCTCTTTCGTACAACCAGTTTTGCCTTGATCCTGTTGGCGACCATCGTCGCGGTAGGATTGTCGTATCATACGTCCTTGACTGTCGCTGTTTCGGGATTCGCTATCTCAGAGACTCTCTGGAATGCGTCTCCTTCGCTTGAGTTGTCGCGCGAGCCGGAACCGCTCGTAGCGTCGGCAAGTGCCTCGTTTTCTTCCGTCTTTTTGACTTCGCATTGGCAAGATGAAGCACGCACCGTCAAACCGGATCGGTCGTTGCAACCAATGCCGGTCGTGCCGCGTCAGCCGTTTGATCGTGCTGACCTGTATTATCGTCTCCCCGCCACACTTCCACCCAACAAAGTTTTGCGTGCGCTGGTCGTGCTGCATGGCATGGGCAATCGCGGCGATGTTTTTTCGCGTAATATGATCGCGGAAGCGGATAGTCATGGGTGGTTGTTGATCGCGCCTACCATTCGATACGGCGATTGGACAAACCCCGAGCAGCTGTTGAAAGACGATTTGTTGTACACGCGGATGTTGCGCGATACGCTCGATACGCTTCCCGCCGAGCTAGGCATCCGTTTGCGTCAACACGTTCTCTTGTTGGGATTTTCGCGCGGCGCGCAACTCGCGCAACGCTTTGCGTTTTTCTATCCCGAACGCGTCGAAACCGTCGCGGCGATTTCGGGCGGCGCGTATACCCTGCCGCAAGAAAATAGCAAGGATCCAACTGGCACGCGTTTGCTCATCTTGCCGTATGGCGTGGGTGATGTGCAAAAACATCTGGGCAAACCACTTAATTGGGATGCGTTCAAAAAGATTACCTTTTGGGTGGGCGTCGGCGCAAACGATAATCGCAAAGATGACGTGCCGCGTACGTTTGATCCGTACGTCGGGAACAATCGCGTCGAACGCGCGCAGAATTTGTACAACTCGTTGTGCGCGGTGGGCGTGGACGCGCACATCGCCGTGTTCCCCAACACCGATCACGAAATGACTGCGGAGATGCGGCGCGCGATGGTCAATTTTCTGCGCACAGACGAACTTGCCGATAACTTGAATGACTAGACTAGACTATTCGATTCTCTGGGTGCTTGTCGCCCTGCTCGTGTCCGCGCTAACTACTGGTTGCGCGGTTTTTGTTCCTCCACCTACTCCCACACCGACACCAACAGTATTGCCAACCGCAACGCGCACGACGGTTCCCACGTCAGCGCCTAGAGTTACACCATCTCGCGCGAATGTCGCGCAAGCGCCGATTCGTACCGGAACGACTTCGCCGGCCGCGACGGTGCCACCCAGCGCGACGCCGACAATCACACTCACACCGACGCGCACGCGCACGCCAACGATCACGCCGACCTCGACCCAAGCGCCGCCACCGACCGGTCGCGCCGCGCGTTTGGATGTGACGATGCGAAGCGCCTCGCTGGGAATGGACCAAAAACTGCGTGTGTATTTGCCGCCCAGTTATTATGATTCGCAACGACGCTATCCGGTGATGTACCTGTTGCATGGGTATGGCGGACCGTACAATGAATGGGAACGGTGGGGCTTGCTCGATGCGCTCGACCCTGCCATTCGCAGTGGCATCGCGCAACCGATGATTGTCGTGATGCCAAACGGTCTGATGGCGCAAAACATTCCGTCGTACTTTTTCAATCACGCGCCCACTGCGGGCGGCGCAAAATGGGGTGATTATATTTGGAAGGATGTGGTCGCCTACGTCGACGCGAACTATCGCACGCTCCCGCAACGCGAGAGCCGCGCGATTGGCGGCATTTCGCTCGGTGGGCAAGGCGCGCTCACGCTCGGCATGACACACCCTGAAGTATTCAAGGTCGTCGGCGCGCACAGTCCTTCGTTTCGCGGTCCGACCGGCTGGACGGATCTGCCCGACGCGTTTTTCGGAACCTGGGAATACTACAATCAATACGATCCGTACTGGCTGGTGCAAAACACGACTACGGCGCGCGAATTGCTCATCGGTATTGACGTTGGCACGGACGATCATAATTGGCGCGAATGCGATCCCGGTAAACGATGCATCAATACGTTTCATCAACTGCTCGTCGAGAAAGGGATCGAGCACGATTGGCAAGATAAATGGACGGGCGGGCATGACGGCATCACGTACTGGTCGCCCCACATGGGCGAGTACATCAATTGGTACTCCAGGAAATTGGTCGGTCAGTGAAATGAACAACGCTCCTCATCGCGAGGAGCGTTTTCTATCTAATGCGAGAGGGCTGATGGTCAAATGCCAAAGCGCACCGCAACGGTGGACGAATCGAAAGTATCTTCCAGCCACAAGCCGCCCCACCGTTGTCGTGGTGCGTGTGTTTGCGTAAGCCCATCCTCGTCATTCAGATTCGCGCGGGTCGAGCACGAGTTTGATTCCATTCAGAATCTCTCGCACACGCTTGACCGCGAGCGTGCCGACGTATTCATCCAACTGCGACTTGTCAACCGTGAAAATTTGTGACACGTTAACCACGCTATCTTTGGGTAGATTTGTTTCCTTCTTGTTGAGCAATACGTTTCCAGGGGCGTCCGCACGTTTTGGATTAGAGGTCAGCGCACAGACGACAACCGTTCTTATCTGACTGCGGTTGAACAAGTTATTCTGCACGACAACGTGGGGATGCCTGTACCCAGGTCCAGACCCCGACGATTCCTCAAAGTCAATCCAATAGATATCACCCTGATTGATTACCACGTGCCCTCCACGATTCGACGATGATGACCTCTCACCTTGCGTTGAAGAACTTTTTCTGCTGGGTCTGGTTCATCCGCGTACGCCGCGTTGATTCTTGTCAACAGGTCTCGGCTCTGTTGACGTTGGATGAAATCTTCCAGCGCAAGCACGAACAAGCGACTGCGCGAGACCTTCATCCGGCGCGCGAGATTTTCCGCCTGTTCAAATAGCGTTTTTTGAAGCGAGATTGCGGTTTTCACGTTTTGCATTTAGTTATACCATCCTTTCCACACATAGTATAACTATTTGCCAATGCAATGTCAATACCAGATTGGTTTTCCCGCTTGGCATGTAAGCCCCGCGCATTTCTGGGATGGGGTTTCCGCAAACGCTAGAGCCGAGCGCAATGCAGTGGAGTTCAGCGCCGCGAGAAAGACACCATCACGCGCCGCATTGTCGCGCTGCGTGTGTTTGGCGTTCGTGCGTGATCGCTCCAGATACTGCCATATTTCTAATCGGGAGAAAAACCAAAAGTTGCACATTAGGTTTATCAGTGTCAACACCGTCGCCAAAATCACAAATTCATCCGCGAAGAACGCGAACCCTGGCACTTGCGTTCCCGCCAGGGCAAGTGTAACGCAAATGAATTTAAAAATTAGCGGAGATTCGCGTTATTCGCGGATAAAAAAACGGGCGAAAATGATTTGGCGAAGGTATTGCAGTGTACTCCGCGTAATCTGCGGTTGATCAATTGCTGTCCTACCCAAGTTGGGAGAGGCGAGAAATTTGCAACTGTACACGCGTATGCTATAATCGGCGCAGTTTGATCGGGAGAGAAAAAACTTGACGAAATTCATCTTTCTCACGGCGATATTATTTGCGCTCGCGCTGAACCTGGTCGCGGCGGTGCCGGCGTTCGCGTGCGAGCCGCGCAGTGATACCGACCCGCGTTGCGATATGCCGCGCCCCAAGCCGCGCGTCGTCGCGCGTGTTGCGCCGACGCCGACGCCCAAGCCAACTCCAAGCAATCCCAATCGCGGCTTGGCTCCGGGGGATGCGCTGGCGCTTGACGCAAACAAGTGGTACACCGTTGGCGCGAATTCGTACTTGTGGTTTATGAACGACAACGGCCAAAGTTTTTATCAGACGGTCATACTCGAAACCAAGTTGAGCAACGGCGTGAACTTTGCGGCGTTTTCGCAGGAACAAGAGAACGGACTCAACAATTCCTCGCCGCCAAAAGGACGCGGTACGCTTGCGCCAGCCGATGGCAAAAATCCGAAATACACCTGGAAAGGTTCGCACGCGCAAGGACGCTGGTACTTTCTGGTCACCAATTACAATCCGAACCCGGTCGAAATCAAACTGAGCCACGATCAACAAGCCGACGACCGGCAGTGTCGCGGATTCTGGGAAGTAGATGCCTATGGCAATACGATCTGGTGGGTAGACTGTGGCATGTACGGTTTGAACAAATAAACGGCGAGAACGACAATGCCGCTACGATATGTGGCGGCATTTTTCTTTTGAAATCAAAGTGTAGCGCAAGTTTCCAACTTGCGAGATGGACAAGTTAGAAACTTGTCCTACACGTGGCGCAAGTTTCCGACTTGCGAGATGGACAAGTTAGAAACTTGTCCTACACGTGGCGCAAGTTTCCGACTTGCGAGATGGACAAGTTAGAAACTTGTCCCACACGTGGCGCAAGTTTCCGACTTGCGAGATGGACAAGTTAGAAACTTGTTCCACACGTGGCGCAAGTTTCCGACTTGCGAGATGGACAAGTTAGAATCTTGTCCTACAAGTGACGCAAGTTTCCAACTTGCGAGATGGACAAGTTAGAAACTTGTCCTACACGTGGCGCAAGTTTCCAACTTGCGAGATGGACAAGTTAGAAACTTGTCCTACACGTGGCGCAAGTTTCCAACTTGCGAGATGGACAAGTTAGAAACTT